>NZ_JAHPJG010000021.1:0-138187 GCF_020515755.1 Pseudomonas sp. B20 | reverse complement strand
GTCCATCGACTGCACCGGCCTCTTCGCGAGCAAGCTCGCTCCCATAAGGCACCGCGTACTCCCGTAGGAGCGAACTTGTTCGCGAAGGCGGTATTCCTGACGCAGGAAATCCATCGACTGCACCGGACTCTTCGCGAGCAAGCTCGCTCCCACAAGGCACCGCGTGCTCCTGTAGGAGCGAACTTGTTCGCGAAGGCGGTATTCCTGACGCAGGAAATCCATCGACTGTACCGGCCTCTTCGCGAGCAAGCTCGCTCCCACAAGGTACCGCGTGCTCCTGTAGGAGCGACCGGGGTGGCGATCCGCCTTGTTTGCGAAGGGGCCAGTCGTGCGTTCTACCTTCGAGAAGGCATTTCAGACCAGTACGATCTGGTTCTTGCCCTGGCGTTTGGCCTGGTACATCGCAGCGTCGGCGCGGCCGTAGAGGGTTTCGAGGCTTGGGTCGTCTGCGCCCAGGTTGGTCAGGCCCTGGCTGGCAGTGATGCTGAAGGTGGTGCCGCCGGACTGGAAGTTCTGGCGCTGGATCTCGCGTTGCAGGCGTTCGGCGATCTGCATGGCCATGTCCGGCGCGCAGCCGGGGAATACTGCAGCGAACTCTTCGCCACCGATACGCCCGAACAGGTCACCCCGCCTCAATGCCGAACGACCGCTTTCGGCGATGCGCTGCAGCACGGTATCGCCTTCCTGATGGCCGTAGGTGTCGTTGACCAGCTTGAAATCATCGATGTCCAGCAGCAGGAACGCCAGCGGCGTGCCGTTGAGGCGGGCCAGTTCGAACTCGCGCTGGGCGCATTCGAAAAAGTGTCGGCGGTTGCTGCTCTGGGTCAGCACATCGGTGGTTGCCAGGCGTTGCAGCTCATCCTCGAGGTGCTTCTTCTCGGTGATGTCTTCGGCGATGCCCACCACGATCAAACGCTGGCTGGCGTCGGCGCGATGACTGACGAAGCATTTGTCGCTGAGCCAGCGCACTTCGCCATCCGCACGAATGATCCGGTACTCGCGGTCCTCGATCGAGCCTTTCTCGATGACCTCGTTGAGGCTGCGCTCGGCGTAATTCAGGTCATCGGGGTAGATGCTGTCGCGCCACTCGCTGTAGTCAGCCAGCAGCAGGCCCGCCGAACGACCGAAGATGCGCTCGTAGGCCGGGCTGACATAGATCATGTGCTGGGTTTGCCAGTCGAACGCCCACAGAACAGCGTTCACGCTCACCAGCAACGAGCTGAACAATTGTTCACGCTCGCTCAGGCGTGCGACTTCTGCCTGAGCGTGCATCAGGGCTAACAGGGTTTCTGCGGCTGCGGGCATATCAGTGATCGGTGTGCCGGGTAGGGAGGTGGGAGGCTGCTTTTCCATAAGAACCATCTCAAGCGTTTACGGCCAGTGAGGCGCCCTATCCCGATTGGCGGGAAAGTGGATGAGATAGACGAAGAGGGGATAAGTTCCGGGACCGGCGCGCCAGGGGATGGCGCGCCGATCAACGGTTCAGGCGTGGGCGGGGCGCAGCGAGTAGGTTTTCAGCTGGTCGGCGAACTCGCGCAACGAGTGAATACCGCTGGCTTCAGCCTCGTGAATCCACTCTTTCATGGCCGACAGCATGTCGTGACCGTTGCTGCTGGTCTTGACCCAGATCTGCTGCAGGGCCAGGCGTTTTTCATAGATCACTTTCAACGCATGGCTGTGTTCCAGCATGGTCTGGATACGCAGGTGATGCCTGTCATCGAGCAGGCTGGTCTCACGCGACAGCAGACGTTTTGCGCGACGGAACTGATGACGCACCGACTCGTCGGCCTTGCCGAGTTCCTGGGCAACCAGCGGCGCGATGACCAGCTTGCGGTACTGCGCCATGATCTGGAAACGGTTGTTGAGGATCGCCATGGCGGTGTCCATGTCCATATGACCCTTGCCTTCGACCCGATGGGCGATAGGCGCAACCCGCTGGACCTTGGCCAGACGCAGGAAGCTGAAGACCTTGATCCACGCCCAGCCCATGTCGAATTCCCAGGGCTTGACCGACAGCTTGGCCGAGTTGGGATAGGTGTGGTGATTGTTGTGCAGCTCTTCGCCGCCGATCACGATGCCCCACGGCACCAGATTGGTGGCTGCGTCGCGGCATTCGAAGTTGCGATAGCCGACCGCATGACCCAGACCGTTGACCACACCGGCAGCCCAGAAGGGAATCCACATCATCTGCACGGCCCAGACCGTGATGCCGAGGGCGCCGAACAGCGCCACGTCGATGACCGCCATCAGGGCGATACCCAGCAGCTTGTAGCGCGAATACAGATTGCGCTCGATCCAGTCTTCCGGGCAGTTCTTGCCGTAGATACGCAGGGTGTCCTGGTTCTGCGCTTCCTCGCGGTACAGCTCGGCGCCCTTGCGCAGCACGGTGGACAGACCCTTGACAACGGGGCTGTGCGGGTCGTCGACGGTTTCGCATTTTGCGTGGTGTTTGCGGTGGATGGCTGTCCACTCGCGGGTATTCTGGGCAGTGGTCAGCCACAGCCAGAAGCGGAAGAAGTGTTTCAGACCCGCATTGAGCTCAAGTGAGCGGTGGGCTGAATAGCGGTGCAGATAGACCGTGACGCCAATGATCGTTATATGGGTCATGACCAGCGTGACCGCTATTAACTGCCAGACGGAAAGGTCGAGCAAACCGTTGTACCACATAGGCTGTTTGGCCCTCGTAGAAATACCTGTGAAGAAAAAAGTCGCAACGGCATTATCACTGACATTGCTCAGAAAACCAGTCACCCTTGCAGATAAGCGTCGCAGGATGTTTCTTGCTTTATAATCCAGACCTTTCGTAAGGCTCGGTTTTTTATGTCCGATTATTCCCGTAACGCGCTGCGAACCGCCGTTCTGTATGGGCTGCTGTCGATTCTGTGGTTCGCGACAGGCAGCGCCCTGCTGTCTTTTTTCGTCAAGGATCCGGCTCGACTGGCCGTCGGACAACAGATGATCGGTTATGGCTGGGCGCTGCTCAGCACCGTCATGATCTTCATTGCACGTGACAAATTGAAGGCCATCATCGGCGGTGAAGCGCTGTTCGAGCGCCAACAACAGGACTATGACCGGCTGCTGTTGGCGGCGGTGGTGTTCGACAGCACGCGTGAGGGAGTACTGGTCAGTGATGCCGAAGGGCGCATTGTCCATGTAAATCGTGCGTTTGTGGACATCACCGGCTATCAGGCCGACGAGGTGCTGGGTTTCAACCCCAGCAAGTTCAAGTCCGGTCGTCATGGCCCCGAGTTTTATCGGCAGATGTATCACTCACTGCAGAGTGCCGGGCAGTGGAGCGGCGAGATCTGGAACCGGCGCAAAAGCGGCGAAATCTATCCGCAATGGCAAACCATCCGCAGCATCAAAGGTGAAGACGGGCAGGCCAGGCATTTTGTCGCGGTGTTTTCCGATATCACAGCCATCAAGCGCTCCGAGCAGGAGCTGGCGCAACTGGCCCATTACGATGCGCTGACCGAGTTGCCCAATCGTCTGCTGCTGACCGATCGTATCAGCCAGGCGCTGACCTCGGCGCGCTCCAGCAGGCGCGGCTGTGCGCTGCTGGTGGTCGACCTGGACAACTTCAGAAACATCAACGACAGCCTTGGCCATAACATCGGCGACGAAGTGCTCAAGGCGGCTGCCGAACGTCTCAATACGCTGGCCGACAGCGGCATGACGGTCTCGCGGCTGGGCGGTGACGAATTCGCACTGCTGGTCAAAAACTGTACGCACATGGTTCATGCCGCAGCGCTCGCGCAGCAGGTGATCAATGCTTTCAAAGCGCCGTACCCGATTGCCGGGCATCAGTTGTTCGTGAGTGCCAGTATCGGTATCAGCCTGTTTCCCGGTGATGCGCTGACTGCCGAGCAATTGTTGCGCAATGCTGATTCGGCGCTGTTCAAGGCCAAGAGCGATGGCCGCGAAGGGTTTGCGCTGTACACCGAAGAGCTGACCGCCCAAGCCCAGCAACGGGTGCAACTGGCCAGCGAGTTGCGTCAGGCGATCGAGCAGGACCAATTGCGGGTGTTCTACCAACCGGTTTACGACCTGGTGACCGGGCGTATTTGCGCGGTCGAAGCGCTGGTGCGCTGGCAACACCCGACCCGTGGCATGGTGTCGCCTGGCGACTTCATCCCTATTGCCGAGCAGAACGGGCTCATTGCCGATATCGACGCCTGGGTATTGAATACCGCCTGTCGGCAGATGCAGACCTGGCTGGCAGAAGGCGTCTCGATTGCGTCCGTTGCGGTCAATGTATCCAGCCGTCTGTTCAGTCGTGGTGATGTCGATCGGCGAGTGGCTGAGGTCTTGAACGAGACCGGCCTCGATCCGGCATTTCTTGAGCTGGAAGTCACTGAAAGCGCCGTCATGGAGGACCCTGAGCAGGCCATCGAGCAATTGCATCGCCTGCGTGAACTGGGCCTGAGCCTGGCCATCGATGATTTCGGCACAGGCTACTCATCGCTGCTGCGGCTCAAGAGCATGCCGGTGCAAAAGCTCAAGATCGATCAGGGTTTCGTGGCCGGGCTGCCGGGCGACGTGGATGACATCGCGATTGTACGGGCGGTCATTGCGCTGGCGTCGAGCCTGAGCATGCGTGTACTGGCCGAGGGGATCGAACACGCCAATCAGGCTTCATTTTTGTTAAGCAACGGTTGCGAGTTGGGCCAGGGCTACTGGTTTGCCCGACCCATGGCGGCGCAGTCGATTGATTGGACGCACGCGCCCGCGTTCAACTAGTTCAGCCCCCTCACTGATAACGCCGGCCAGGGTGTGCAATGCACCCTGGCAGACTCACGCCTCTCTAAAGTTCTTTTGGTTATATCTGCATTCTTAAATAGTCTTTTTAAGAATATCCGCACCTCACTATTATTGCTTCACCGCCATATGCCATCGCCCCCAGTCGCGACGGCAGGCCTCTCACTTCTCAAGGAATCAGACAATGAGCGCATCTCTACGTAGTGTTGACGGTCAGGACGAAGCAGCCATTCTGCGTGAAATTCAGAGTGCGTTGCGTGACCTGCGTTTTGGTGCCGTCGAAATCACCGTGCACAACGCACAGGTGGTGCAGATCGAGCGCAAGGAAAAGTTTCGTTTGCAGAACCCTGCCAAGCAGAGCTGAAGCCGCAAGCACCCGACTGGTCAACCGGAGGGTTTCATCCTGACTCCTGATACCCCCCTGAAAAAAAGCAGCGCGCCCGTGCGAATGCCGCTCTGACGCGCCAAGAAGAAATCAAAAAAGCCGACACACCGTATTTCCAGGAGCTTCAATCTATGTCCATTCGCCGTTTCGCGCTGGCTGCTCTCGCCAGTGCTGTTTTCGCAGGTTCGGCTGTCGCCAAGGATTACGAACTGCTCAACGTGTCCTACGATCCGACCCGCGAGCTGTATCAGGACTACAACGCAGAATTCGTCAATTTCTGGAAAAAGTCCCATCCGGACGACAAGGTCGAGATCAAGCAATCCCACGGCGGCTCGGGCAAGCAGGCGCGTGGCGTGATCGACGGCCTGCGCGCCGACGTGGTGACCCTGGCACTGGCCGGTGACATCGACGAAATCGCCAAGCTAGGCAAGACCCTGCCCGAAAACTGGCAGACCCGCCTGCCGGACGCGAGCACGCCGTACACCTCGACCATCGTGTTTCTGGTGCGCAAGGGCAACCCGAAAGGCATCAAGGACTGGGGCGACCTGACCAAGGAAGGCGTCTCGGTGATCACGCCCAACCCGAAAACCTCGGGCGGTGCGCGCTGGAACTTCCTGGCCGCCTGGGCCTATGGCCTGAAGGCGGGCGGCGGTGACGAAGCCAAGGCCAAGGAATACGTGCAGACGCTGTTCAAGCACGTGCCGATTCTGGATACCGGCGCACGCGGTTCGACCATCACCTTCGTCAACAACGGTCAGGGTGATGTGCTGCTGGCATGGGAAAACGAAGCGTTCCTGGCGTTGAAAGAAGACGGCGGCAAGGACAAGTTCGACATCGTTGTACCGTCGCTGTCGATCCTTGCCGAACCTCCGGTCGCCGTGGTCGACAAGAACGCCGAGCGCAAAGGTAATACCGAAATCGCGACTGAATACCTCAAGCACCTGTACAGCAAGGAAGGTCAGGAAATTGCCGCGAAAAACTTCTATCGTCCACGTGATGCCGAAGTGGCCGCCAAGTACGAGAAGCAATTCCCGAAACTCGATCTGGTGACCATCGACAAAGACTTTGGTGGCTGGAAAACTGCGCAGCCGAAGTTTTTCAATGATGGCGGCGTGTTCGACCAGATTTATCAGGCGCAATAAGCCGAATGAGGATGCCGCACGAGCGGCATCGCAGGTTTGGCCAAACAGCCCGGATGACCTCCGGGCTTCGTGCAAGTGAAACCAGGGACTTTTATGTCGCGTCGTATCTCCCCCGTCATACCCGGCTTCGGGCTGACGCTGGGCTACACCTTAGTGTACCTCAGTCTGATTGTGCTAATACCGCTGGCCGCCATGTTCGTACATGCTGCGCAGCTCACCTGGGATCAGTTCTGGACCATCATCACGGCCCCTCGCGTGATCGCGGCACTCAAGCTGAGCTTCGGCACCGCCTTTTACGCAGCCCTCATCAACGGGGTGATCGGCACACTGCTGGCCTGGGTGCTGGTGCGCTACACCTTCCCCGGCCGCAAGGTCATCGATGCGATGATCGATCTGCCGTTCGCCCTGCCGACCGCCGTGGCCGGTATCGCCCTGACCGCGCTGTACGCGCCCAACGGCTGGGTCGGCCAGTTCGCAGCTGATCTGGGCTTCAAGATCGCCTACACCCCGCTGGGCATCACCCTGGCGCTGACCTTCGTCACCCTGCCGTTCGTGGTGCGCACCGTGCAGCCTGTGCTGGCCGACATCCCCCGCGAAGTCGAAGAGGCCGCTGCCTGCCTGGGCGCACGTCCCCTGCAGGTGTTCCGCCATATCCTCGTGCCGGCGTTGCTGCCTGCCTGGCTGACCGGCTTCGCCCTGGCGTTTGCCCGTGGCGTGGGCGAGTACGGTTCGGTGATTTTCATCGCCGGCAACATGCCGATGAAAACCGAGATCCTGCCGCTGTTGATCATGGTCAAGCTCGACCAGTACGACTACACCGGCGCAACCGCTATCGGCGTGATGATGCTGGTGGTGTCCTTCATTCTGCTGCTGCTGATCAACCTGCTGCAGCGGCGCATTGAAACCCCATCCTGAGGAGGCGCAGAACATGTCTTATTCATCTGTTTCAGCCGCCGCCTCTGCCAACGCTGCCCGTCGTGGCAGCGCGGTGTCGCGACGTATCCTGATCGGCCTGTGCTGGCTGGTGTTCGTCCTGTTTCTGGGCCTGCCGCTGTTCATCGTGGTATCCCAGGGCCTGAAAAACGGTCTGGGCGCGTTCTTCACCGCGATCCTCGAGCCGGACGCGCTGTCGGCGCTGAAGCTGACGGTCATCGCGGTGCTGATCTCGGTACCGCTCAATCTGGTGTTCGGCGTCAGCGCCGCATGGTGTGTGAGCAAATACTCGTTCCGCGGCAAGAGCATTCTGGTCACGCTGATCGACCTGCCGTTCTCGGTATCGCCGGTCATCGCCGGTCTGGTCTACGTGCTGATGCTCGGTGCGCAGGGGCTGTTCGGGCCATGGTTGCAGGATCACGACATCCAGATCGTCTTTGCCCTGCCGGGCATCGTGCTGGCGACCATCTTCGTCACTGTGCCCTTCGTTGCACGTGAACTGATCCCGCTGATGCAGGAGCAGGGCACTCAGGAAGAAGAGGCCGCGCGGCTGCTGGGCGCCAACGGCTGGCAGATGTTCTGGCACGTCACGGTGCCGAACATCAAATGGGGCCTGATCTACGGCGTGGTGCTGTGTACGGCGCGGGCGATGGGTGAGTTTGGCGCGGTGTCGGTGGTTTCCGGGCACATTCGCGGCGTCACCAACACCCTGCCGCTGCACGTCGAAATTCTCTACAACGAGTACAACCACGTTGCCGCCTTTGCCGTGGCGAGCCTGTTGCTGATCCTGGCGCTGTTCATCCTGCTGCTCAAGCAGTGGAGCGAATCCCGCATTAACCGTCTGCGCCACAACGCGGCGGAGGAATAATCATGTCGATCGAAGTCCGTAACGTCAGCAAGAACTTCAACGCCTTCAAGGCCCTGAACAACATCAGTCTGGACATCCAGAGTGGCGAGCTGGTCGCTTTGCTCGGCCCGTCAGGCTGCGGCAAGACCACCCTGCTGCGCATCATTGCCGGTCTGGAGACCCCGGATGACGGCAGCATCGTGTTTCATGGCGAAGATGTGTCCGGGCATGACGTGCGTGATCGCAATGTCGGGTTCGTGTTCCAGCATTACGCGCTGTTCCGCCACATGACGGTGTTCGACAACGTCGCGTTCGGCCTGCGCATGAAGCCCAAGCGCGAGCGCCCGAACGAAACGCGGATCGCCGAGAAGGTCCACGAGCTGCTGAACATGGTGCAACTGGACTGGCTGGCCGACCGTTATCCGGAGCAACTGTCAGGTGGACAGCGCCAGCGGATTGCCCTGGCCCGCGCCTTGGCGGTCGAGCCCAAGGTGCTGCTGCTGGACGAGCCGTTCGGCGCGCTGGACGCCAAGGTCCGCAAGGAGCTGCGTCGCTGGCTGGCGCGCCTGCACGAAGACATCAACCTGACCTCGGTGTTCGTGACTCACGATCAGGAAGAGGCCATGGAAGTGGCCGATCGCATCGTGGTGATGAACAAGGGCGTGATCGAACAGATCGGCTCGCCGGGCGAGGTCTACGAGAACCCGTCCAACGACTTCGTCTACCACTTCCTCGGCGACTCCAATCGCCTGAGCCTGGGCGAGGAGGGTCACCTGCTGTTCCGTCCGCATGAGGTGTCGCTGTCCCGCCAGGAAATCGAAGACCACCACGCCGCCGAAGTCCGCGACATCCGCCCACTGGGTGCGACGACGCGGGTCACCTTGAAAGTGGAAGGGCAGAGCGAACTGATCGAGGCCGAAGTGGTGAAAGACCACGACAGCCTGGTGGGCCTGACCAAGGGCGAGACGCTGTTCTTCAAACCGAAGGTCTGGCAGAAGCTTTAAGCCTGCGCAGGTGCTTATCGTTATACACAACTCTTGTGGGGGCGACCGGGGCGGCGATCCGCATTGCTAGCGAAGACGGTGTTTCAGTCGATGCATTTTCGGCGATGCTACCGCCCCCTTCGCGAACAAGTTCGCTCCTACGCCCTCCGGGCAGAAGCCTTATCGTTCCCATGCTCCGCGTGCTCTGCGTCCTCGGGCTGTTATCGCACGGACAACGCCAGCATGAACGCCGCGACGATGCCGCATATAGCGAACAGCTGTTGCAGGCGTGGGCCGGCGAGGTAGCGGGCGACTTGTCTGCCGATGATCAGGCCGATGACTGCACCCAGCGCAAACGGCGCGCCAACGGACCAATGCATCACCCCGCTCAGTGACGCGGTAATAACGCTGCCCGTCGAGACCAGGGCGATCACCGCCAGTGACGTCGCCACGACACTCTTCATGTCCAGGTCGCTGTAGCGGGTCAGCGCCGGTATGATCACGAACCCGCCGCCCACCCCCAACAAACCAGACAGCAACCCGGAGCCCACCCCGGTCAGCGTCAGTGCGCGCAGGCAGGGCATGGTCCAGCGCAGGCGGCCCTGCAGCGGGTTGAGCACGCAGGGCAGTATTTCTGCGCGCGGCGCCGGCTTGCCGTGGCGCAATTCGCGGCTGGCCCTGATGAACATGCGTCCACAGGCGTACAACAGCACGACCGAAAAGACCAAAGCCAGCGGCGTATTGGGCAGTCGATGAGCGAGCCACAGGCCCAGAGGCGCCATCAGCACACCAATGGACGCGATGTACCCGGCCGCGCGATAGCGGACGATGCCCTGACGCAGCCCCAGTACCGCACCGATCCCCGCCGCCAGCCCTACGGCCAACAGACCGACAGGCGCGGCTTCTACAATCGACAGGCCGAGACCGAAGACCAGCAGCGGCACGGCGAGGATGCCGCCGCCCGCGCCGGTCAACGCCAGCACCATGCCGATGATGGCCCCCAGACCAACGCCCAGCAACTGATGCTCATCCATGCCGGGTGTCAGCCTTTTGCGGTTTGGCCAGCCACTCACGGCCCTTGAGCATGCCATGCCAGTACAGCGCGGGCAGCACTCGCGCTTTCAACCACCAGGCCAGTCGGGTCGGCTGGCGACCCTCCAGCAGCCAGCGCGGAAAGCTCGGCGCAACCTTGCCGCCATAGGTGAATTCGGCCAGCACGATGCGGCCTTTCTCGACCGTCAACGGGCACGAGCCGTAACCGTCATACACGGCGGACTCACCCCGACGACCCAGCGCGACCAGCACGTTGTTGGCCACCACCGGCGCCTGCTTGCGTGCCGCTGCGGCGGTCTTGGCATTGCTGGTATTGGTGACGTCGCCCAGACCATGAACATTGGCGAACTGCCGGTGCTTCAGCGTGGCAGGGTCGACATCCACCCAGCCTGCGGCATCGGCCAGCGGGCTGCTGCGGATGAAGTCAGGGGCAATCTGCGGCGGCACTACGTGCAACATTTCGAAGCTTTGCTCGACGGTCTCGCTGCTGCCATCGGCCTGCGTGCGAATGAAGGTCGCGCGCTTGCCAGGCCCGTCGACGGCGACCAGCCGATGGCTGAACTTGAGGTCGATGGCGTAGCGCTCGACGTACTTCATCAGCGCCGGCACATAGTCGGCGACACCGAACAGCACGCCACCGGCGTTGTAGAACTGCGTATTGATCTGCGCGAGACGGCCGCTTTTCAACCAGTGATCGCAGGACAGGTACATGGCCTTCTGCGGCGCACCGGCGCATTTGATCGGCATGGGCGGCTGGGTAAACAGTGCGCGGCCCTGTTGCAGGTTCTGCACCAGCTTCCAGGTGTAGGGCGCCAGGTCATAGCGATAGTTGGAAGTCACGCCATTGGCCCCGAGCGTTTCCACCAGCCCGTCGATAGCCGACCAGTCCAGCTTCAGGCCGGGGCAGACCACCAGTTGCTGATAACCGAGCACGCGGCCGTCGGCCAGCGTCAGCGTATTGTGCTGCGGCTCGAAGGTCGCCACCGCAGCCTTGATCCACTGCACGCCTGTGGGTATCAGCGAGGCCATGCTGCGTGCCGTCGACTGCGGCGTGAAGATCCCCGCACCGACCATGGTCCAGCCGGGCTGGTAATAATGGGTATCGGCGGGGTCGACCAGGGTGATCTGCAGGGTGGCGTCGCGGGCCAGCAGGCTTGCGGCAGTGGCGATACCGGCAGCACCGCCACCGACGATCAGGATCTGACAGGTTGTTGTCGAAGCATTCATCACAGGGTTTTCCAGGGCGGGCAGCGGTCAAAGGGCATTGAGCGGGATCTTCAGGTAGACGACGCCGTTGTCTTCCGGCTCGGGAAAGTGTCCGCAGCGCATGTTGACCTGCACCGCAGGCAGCATCAGCACCGGCATGTCCAGCGTCGCGTCACGGGCCTCGCGCATGCCGACGAATGCGTCTTCATCCACCCCGTCGTGCACATGGATATTGCTGGCGCGCTGTTCGGCAACCGTGGTCATGTACTTCAGCTCCCGGCCATTGGGCAGGTAGTCGTGGCACATGAACAGCAGAGTGTCCGGCGGCAGCGCCAACAGCTTCTTGATCGAGCGATACAGCGTGCGCGCATCGGCACCCGGGAAGTCGCAACGAGCAGTGCCGTAATCGGGCATGAACAACGTATCGCCGACAAACGCGACCGTGGCGTCACCGACTTGCACCAGATAACTCATGCACGCCGGCGTGTGCCCGGGCGTGTGCATGGCCTTGACCTCAAGCGTGCCGAGGGCGAACGACGCGTTGTCCTCCAGCAGCACATCGAACTGGCTGCCATTGCGTGCAAAGTCAGATGGCGCGTTGAACAGCGTACCGAAGGTTTCCTGCACGGCAGTGATATGGCTGCCGATGACAATTTGCCCACCCAATCTCTGTTTCAGATACGGCGCTGCCGAGAGGTGATCGGCGTGCACGTGGGTTTCGAAAATCCACTGCACCGAGGCGCCCAGCGACTGCGCCCGTTCGATCATCCGGTCGGCAGACTCGGTCCTGGTGCGGCCGGACTTGGGGTCGTAATCGAGCACGCTGTCGATCAGCGCACATTGCTTGCTGTGCAGGTCCATCACCAGATAGCTGATGGTCCAGGTATGCGTGTCGAAGAGCGCTTCGACATGGAGTTTTTCACCGATGATCATGTGCAATTCCTGTGGCTGTAAATCGCCTCAAGGCCCGTTTGGCCAGGCCGGACGGTTGGCAGTCGTTGCCATGATGTCTCAATAACCATGCCAATCACGGCAAAGCCTGTTCAGGCTAATAAACACAGGGCGCTTTTGGGTTTTGCAAAACACCTCGATGGCCTGCCGCAGGTCGCTGACTGCCACATTCTGGCAGTCATTTGGCAGTCCGTGGCACAAGCTGGCAGGCGAATGGGTTAAGCTGCGTCCAGCCCACAGGAGCACCCATGAACCTCATCGCCACCGATTTTCCCGGCAGTCGCATGCAGTCGCTGGTGTCATACCTCGAACACGATCTGCGACCGACCATCGTGCTCGACACCGACTACAACATCATTGCCGCCAACACTGCCTACCAGCGCCAGTTCGGCGTCGAAGGCACACCGCATGTGGGCGAAAAGTGTTATCGGGTGTCGCATCAGTTTGCGGTGCCGTGTGATCAGGCCGGTGAGCATTGCCCGATGCGCAAGGCCCATGAAACACGGCTCCCGGAGCGGCTGCTGCATATTCATCACACGCCGCGCGGCCCCGAGCATGTGGATGTGGAGCTGCGGCCGATTCTCGACGATCAGGGTGAGGTGATCGCTTATGTCGAGCGACTGAGCTCGGTGGCGGTGGCCTCCGTCCAGCCGCAGCAACATGGGCTGGTAGGGCGCTCGGCGGCGTTCAAAGAAGTGCTGAGCGCCCTGCAACGTGCAGCGCCCGCGCAGATTCCGGTGTTGCTGCAGGGCGAGTCGGGTACCGGCAAGGAATTGTTCGCGCGCGCACTGCACGCCAGCAGCGCCAGGTCCGCCGGGCCGCTGGTGGTGGTCGACTGCACCGGGCTTACCGAAACCCTGCTGGAAAGCGAGCTGTTCGGCTATGAGAAGGGCGCGTTCACTGGCGCATTGCAGCGCAAGACCGGTCTGGCCGAAGCCGCTCATGGCGGGACGTTATTCCTTGATGAGATTGGTGAGGTGCCGCTGGCCATGCAGGTCAAGCTGTTGCGGCTGATTGAATCGGGCAGTTTTCGTCCGGTGGGCAGTCTGCGCACGGTGCACTCGGATTTTCGGCTGGTGGTGGCCACGCATAAACCGCTCAGGGAGATGGTCGCCGACGGCAGCTTTCGCCAGGATTTGTTCTACCGTATCAGCGCCTTTCCGATTCGCCTGCCGGCCCTGCGTGAACGCAGCGACGACCTGCCGCTGCTGATCAACAGCCTGCTGCAACGCATCGCGCCCGGCGCCGCGCCGCGCGTCGACGCCGAGGCCATGAAGCTGCTGAGTCTGTACAGCTACCCCGGCAACATTCGCGAGCTGCGCAACATACTCGAACGCGCCCGTTTATTTACCGATGACGGCGTGATTCGCGTGCAGGATTTGCCCGCTGAAGTGCGCGGCCAGGGCGAAGCGGGTGGCGTGACGTACCGCCAGCAGGACGACAGCCTGGAAAAACTCGCCCATGCGCTGCGAGTGTTCAACGGCTCGCGCAGCGAACTGGCCAGAGAACTGGGGCTGAGCGAACGCACCCTGTACCGACGTTTGCGTGCCTTGGGGATTCCGCGCTGACGCACGGACGCTATGACGCAGAGCGTCACGAACGGCATTCCCACGCTGGAGCGTAGGGAACGATCATCTCAACTATCGTGCGGCGCTCCGCGTCGTATGCCTTTCCGGACGCTCTGCGTCCTCTGGCGACGCAGAGCGTCGAGACCTGCATTCCCACCAGAGCGTGAGGAACGATAAGTGCCCGCATGCTCCGCGCTCAGCGTAATACACAGTCTTCGTGGGAGCGAGCTTGCTCGCGAAGAGGCCGGTGCAGCCCCGGGAAATATGGCGTTTGGACCAAAGTCTTCGTGAGCAAGCTCACTCCCACAAAGATTTCTGTCCAGCCCGATACAGCATGTAGCTGTGACGCGGAGCGTCACGAAATGCATTCCCACCGAGCGTGAGGAGCGATAAGTGCCCGCAACATGCTCCGCGCTCAGCGTTACACACAAGTTTTCGTGGGAGCGAGCTTGCTCGCGAAGAGGCCGGTGCAGCCCCCGGAGATATGGTGTTTGGACCAACGCCTTCGTGAGCAAGCTCACTCCCACCAAGATTTCTGTCCAGCCCGATACAGCATGTAGCTGTGACGCGGAGCGTCGAGAACGGCATTCCTCACACCAGAGCGTGAGGAACGATCATCGCAACTATCGTGCGGCGCTCCGCGTCGTATACCTTTCCGGACGCTCCGCGTCCGCCCTCGGGAGCCTTACTTGAACGTCACAACCCCACCGGCCAGGGATTCGACCCGCGCCAGGGATTCGACGCGATAGCCCTGGGCGTCCAGTTCGGCGCGGCCGCCCTGGAAGGATTTCTCGATCACGATGCCTAGTCCTGCAACCGTGGCGCCGGCCTGTTTGATGATCGAGATCAGTGCCTGCGAGGCTTTGCCGTTGGCCAGGAAGTCATCGATGATCAGCACCTTGTCGTCGCTGCTCAGATGGCGCGGCGAGATGGCCACGGTGCTTTCCACCTGCTTGGTGAACGAGTACACGGTCGCCGACAGCAGGTTTTCGGTCAGGGTCAGGGACTGGTGCTTGCGGGCGAAGATCACCGGCACGCCCATGTTCAAACCCGTCATGACTGCCGGCGCGATACCGGACGCTTCGATGGTCACGATCTTGGTCACGCCAGCGTCGGCGAACAGTCGGGCGAATTCGTCGCCGATTTCCTTCATCAGCGCCGGATCGATCTGATGGTTGAGGAACGCATCGACCTTCAGCACCTGATCGGACAACACGATGCCTTCTTCGCGAATTTTCTTGTGCAGTGCTTCCACTTCAATTCCTTGGCTGCGCCATTGCGCAATAAATGATCAATAGGGTGTCGGCTAGCGTTTCAGCATGGCGCGAATGTCGGCAAGCGCGGTGTTGCCGCGCACCGCTTTGACTTCCGTCGGGGTGTCGTCATTGCCTTCCCAGGCCAGGTCGTCCGGGGGCAGCTCATCCAGAAAGCGGCTTGGCGCGCAGTCGATGATTTCACCGTACTGCTTGCGCTTGGCGGCGAAGGTGAAGGCCAGGGTCTGCCGTGCGCGGGTGATGCCCACGTAGGCCAGGCGGCGCTCTTCTTCGATGGTGTCGGCTTCGATGCTGGAGCGGTGCGGCAGGATTTCTTCTTCCATGCCCATGATGAACACATAAGGGAATTCCAGGCCCTTGGAGGCGTGCAAGGTCATCATCTGCACGCCTTCGGCACCGTCTTCCTCTTCCTGCTGACGTTCGAGCATGTCGCGCAGGACCAGCTTGCCGATGGCTTCCTCGATGGTCATGCCACCTTCTTCGTCCTTCTCCAGCGTGTTTTTCAACGCCTCGATCAGGAACCAGACGTTGCTCATCCGGTAATCGGCGGCCTTTTCGCTGGAGCTGTTCTGCCGCAGCCAGTTCTCGTAGTCGATGTCCATGACCATGCTGCGCAGCGCGGCGATGGGATCGTTCTGCGCGCACTGCTGGCGCACCCCGTCCATCCAGCGCTTGAAGCGCTGTAAACGGTCGGTGAATCGGCTGTCCAGGTGCTCGCCCAGGCCGATCTCGTCGGTGGCGGCGTACATCGACACCTTGCGCTCGGTGGCGTAATTACCGAGCTTTTCCAGCGTGGTCGAGCCGATCTCGCGACGCGGAACGTTGATCACCCGCAGGAAGGCGTTGTCGTCGTCCGGGTTCACCAGCAGACGGAAATAAGCCATCAGGTCCTTCACTTCCTGGCGGCCGAAGAAACTGTTGCCGCCCGACAGTCGATACGGCACCTGATGGTGCTGCAATTTCAGCTCGATCAGCTTGGCCTGGTAGTTGCCGCGATAGAGGATGGCGAAATCGCTGTACGGGCGGTCGGTGCGCAGGTGCAGGGTGAGGATTTCCATGGCCACCCGCTCGGCCTCGGCATCTTCGTTACGGCAGCGGATCACGCGGATCTCGTCGCCATGGCCCATCTCGGACCACAGTTGTTTTTCGAAGGCGTGCGGGTTGTTGGAGATCAGCACGTTGGCGCAGCGCAGGATTCGGCTGGTCGAGCGGTAGTTCTGCTCCAGCATCACCACTTTCAACGACGGGTAGTCGTCCTTGAGCAGCATGAGGTTTTCCGGCCGCGCACCACGCCAGGCGTAGATCGACTGGTCGTCGTCGCCCACTACGGTGAACTGATGGCGCGTACCGATCAGCAGCTTCACCAGCAGGTACTGGCTGGCGTTGGTGTCCTGATATTCGTCGACCAGCAGGTAACGCACCTTGTTCTGCCACTTCTCCAGGATGTCAGCGTGTTCCTGGAACAGCTTGACCGGCAACAGAATCAGATCGTCGAAGTCCACCGCGTTGTACGCCTTGAGCGTGCGCTGATAGTGGGTGTAGACGATGGCGGCGGTCTGTTCCTTGGGGTTGCGGGCGTTTTCCAGCGCCTCGGCGGGCAGGATCAGGTCGTTTTTCCATGAGCCGATCATGTTCTTGATTTCGTCGACACCGTCGTCGCCGGAATACTCTTTCTGCATGATGTCAGTCATCAGCGCCTTGACGTCGGTTTCGTCAAAGATCGAGAAGCCCGGTTTGTAGCCCAGCCGCGTGTGCTCCTTGCGGATGATGTTCAGACCCAGGTTGTGGAAGGTCGAGACCGTCAGGCCGCGTCCTTCGCCGCCTCTGAGCAGCGTGCCGACCCGCTCCTTCATCTCGCGCGCGGCCTTGTTGGTGAAGGTCATGGCGACGATGTACTGGGCGCGAATGCCGCAGTTCTGGATCAGATGCGCGATCTTGCGGGTGATCACGCTGGTCTTGCCGGAACCGGCACCGGCGAGCACCAAAAGAGGGCCGCCGACGTAGTTCACGGCTTCCTGCTGCCGGGGATTGAGTCGGGACATGGCGGTATGAAGAGTCGTCTGTAAAAAAGGTCGGGCATTTTAACAGGCCCACGGTTTTGTGCAGTGCTCATCGTCGTCAGACAGTGACTGCTATCTAATTCTTCTGTTTTTGTTACATTTGCGCCGCGACGCGCGATACGTGTATTTGTCGCGCTCCTGCGAGAGAGCGGCCACCGGTTTTTCCTTTGCACTTAGGAAGTTAGATTGCCTACACCTGTCGAACCCTTGCGATTGCTGCTTTTGGCGCACGAGCCCTTCTGGCAGGCGCTGCTTAGCGGCTGCCTCACTGCGCCGGGAAGCAACGTAATACTTCTGCATGGCGCGAACTGGGACGTTTTCAGTGCCCGCTACGCTAACGAGCGCAATACCGTGCTGCTGACCACGCCTGATCTGCAGCCCAGGACCGGGGCCTGCCTGTTGCCTACCGTGGTGCTGCTCGAGACCGAACCACTGGTCGGGCCGACCGGCGTCAGTGACTGGCTGGTGCGCGATGCCTTGACCGGTGACACGCTTCGGCGCTGCCTGCGCTATGTCCACGAGCGTAGTCGCCTGGAAGACAGCCTGCGACGCCTGGTCGGCCAGGACCCGTTGACCGGCATCGCCAACCGCCAGGGTTTTCAGGCGCTGCTCTCGGCGCGTTTGAGCGAAGGCGGCAGCGTGGCGCTGGGGCATCTGGACCTGGACAACTTTCGCCGCGCCAACGATTCACTGGGGCATCAGGCCGGTGATCGACTGATCCTGCAAGTCGTGGCGCGCTTGAAAAACCAGCTCGATGCCGGCGATCAGATCGCCCGCCTGGGGGGCGACGAATTCGCCCTTTTGATCGACACCCGAACAACCCCCGAACGCGCCCTGCAAATGGCCGAACGTATCACTGATGTGCTGGCCGAACCCTACTGGGTCGATGGCGAAAGCCTGCTGCTGGGTTGCAGCCTGGGCATTGCGCATTCGCAAGCTCAGCCCGAAGCCGACCCGCTGATGTGGCATGCGCATATCGCCATGCGTCAGGCCAAGAGCATGCAGGGCTGCACCTATCACCTGTTCGACGAGCGCATCAACCGCAACGCCCGCAGCCTCGCCGATCTGGAAGGTGAACTGCGACGCGCCTTGCGCCGCGATGAGCTGGAACTGCATTACCAGCCGCGTCTGTGCCTGGACAGCGGACGTATCGTCGGCCTGGAAGCGCTGGTGCGCTGGCGTCATCAGGAACGTGGGCTGCTGCCGCCCAGCGAGTTCGTGCCACTGGCCGAGCAAAGCGGCCTGATCGTGCCGCTCGGCTATTGGGTCATCTTCCGCGCACTGCGTGACATGCAGGCCCTGCGCGCACAAGGCTTTGCCCCGCTGCACATGGCGGTCAACCTGTCGTTCCGGCAGTTTCAGGACAGCCAGTTGCTGCCGACCTTGACTCGTCTGATCGCAGAACACGATGTCGATGCGCGCTGGCTGGAGTTCGAACTGACCGAAACCGCGGTCATGCGGCGCAGCGATCAGGTCAGGCAGACTATGGATGCATTGCGGCAACTGGGTGTGCGCTTTTCGCTGGATGATTTCGGCACCGGCTATTCGTCGTTCATGCACCTCAACAGCCTGCCCATCGCGCTGCTCAAGATCGACATGGGCTTCGTCGGGCAGATGGAGTTACGCGAAGAGAACCGCAAGCTGGTCAACGCCATGATCAATCTGGCGCACAACCTGAACCTGGAAGTGGTCGCCGAGGGCGTGGAAACCGCCGGGCAACTGGAGTTGCTGCGCAGTTTCGGCTGCAATCAGGTGCAAGGTTATCTGATCAGTCGGCCGCTGCCGGTGGAAGAGCTGGTGACCTATCTGCGTTCGCAAGCCGCGCACGCAGGTACATCCAGGTCCGGGTGACGGTGCGCCGGATCAGCCCGGCACCGCCACCCCGGCTGCATCCCTGCGCAACAGCCGAGCCGTCTTCCATTCAAACGCATAGGTCAGCGCCACGGCCGAGCAGAACAGGCCCAGCGCCAGCCCCCACCACACGCCCGAGGCGCCGGAATCGGTAGAGAAGCCGAGCAACCACGCGGCAGGCGCGGCGATCAGCCAGTAGCAGCCCAGGCCGATCAGGAAGGTGGTGCGTGCATCCTTGAGCCCGCGAATGGCACCCATGGCGATGGTCTGGGTGCCGTCGAAAAACTCGAACAGGGCGGCAATGGCCAGCAGTTTTGTCGCCAGTACCACGATCTCGGCAAACGCCGGGTCATTGATGTCCAGAAACAGACCGATGACCAGGTGCGGCGCCAGCCAGAACAGCAGCCCGAACATCAGCATCACACCGCCGCCAAAACCGATGCCCAGACGCCCGGCCATGCGCACCATCACCAGGTTGCCCGCCCCATAATGCTGGCCGATACGCATGGTGACCGCGTAGGACATCCCCACCGGAACCATGAACGCCATGGACACGGTCTGCAGGGCGATCTGGTGCGCCGCCATCTGCGTGCTGCCCATCGCGCCCATGCAGAACGCCGCAAAAGTGAACAGCCCGACTTCCACCGCATAGGTGCCGCCAATCGGCAAACCGAGACGCCACAGCTCGCCCAGGTGACTGCGTGACAGTTTCGAAAGCCCTTTTCTGATCGGGTACGCCGCATAGGCCGGATGTCGCCTGATATGCAGCGCCAGCGCGAGGGCCATGCAGTTGGTGACGATCGCGGTGACCAGCCCGATGCCCATCAGCCCCAGGTTGGGCAGCCCCAGCCATTGATGGATCAACGCGTAATTGAGCACGAAGTTGGCTGCCGCACCGGCCAGGCTGATGGTCATCACCGGCCCCGCGCGACCCAGTGCGCTGGTGAAGCCGCGCAATGCCATGAAGCTGAGCAGGCCGGGCAGGGCGAAGGGCAGGGTGATCAGAAATTGAGCAGCCATATGCACGTTGGCTTCGGCCTGACCGAACTGCAACAGGATGGGTTCGAGGTTCCACAGCAACAGCGCGGCAACCAGCGCCATGCCCCAGGCCAGCCACAGACCGGCCTGGGTCAGACGGGTCGCGCCTTCGGTGTCGCCGGCACCGTGACGGATCGAAACCAGCGTACCGACCGCGGCCATCACGCCGACGCAAAAGAACGACACGAAGCTGTACGTGGCAGCGCCCAGACCGCCGCCGGCCAAGGCCTCCGGGCCGATCTTGCCCATCATCACGGTGTCGGTGAAGACCATCAGCATGTGCGCCATCTGTGACGCAATCAGCGGCCCCGCCAGGCGCAGGATGATCCAGAGTTCTTTGAGGGCGGACGGCTGCATGGTGACGGTGCTCTACGGCAAAGGGACGAATGAGCGACGTATTCTGGGCAGTTGCTCGACTAAACACAAAACGATAAATCCGATGCTCAGCATGACTAAAACTCATCTGAAGCTATTTTCAGCATTTGCAGTAAAGTAACCGTTCATCGTCCGCAGGAAGCGCCCCATGCCCCGTAGTCTCCCCCCTCTTTATGCACTAAGGGCTTTTGAAGCGGCTGCGCGGCATACCTCGTTTACCCGCGCGGCCGAGGAACTTTCGATCACCCAAAGTGCAGTAAGCCGGCATATTCGTACGCTGGAAGAGCACTTTGCCTGCCGCTTGTTTCAGCGTAACGGGCGTAACTTGCAGCTCACCGAATCGGCACGCGCGCTGTTGCCCGGTGTGCGCGATGGGTTCCTGGCACTGGAACGCGCCTGCAGCACCTTGCAGACCGAGGAGGGCATTCTGCGCATGAAAGCCCCGTCGACCCTGACCATGCGCTGGCTGCTCGCGCGGCTCAGCCGTTTCCGTCACCTGCAGGTGGGCAACGAAGTGCAACTGACCAGCGCGTGGATGGAAATCGATGCGGTGGACTTTACCCAGGAGCCTTTTGACTGCGCGATTCTGCTCAGCCAGGGTCATTTCCCGTCGGACTGGGACGCCACATTATTGTTTCCCGAGTTGCTGATTCCGGTCGGCGCACCCACGTTGTTGCAGGACCCGCCATGGGACGTCGAACGCCTGGCAAAGGCTGAATTGCTGCATCCCACCCCTGATCGTCGTGACTGGCGCACCTGGCTGAACCGCATGGGTCTGGCCGATCAGGTGTCGCTCAAAGGCGGGCAGGTCTTCGACACTCTGGAGCTAGGCATGATTGCCGCAGCACGTGGCTACGGTGTGTCGATGGGTGATCTGCTGATGGTCGCCGAGGACGTGGCGCAGGCCCGGTTGAGCCTGCCGTGGCGCACGGCGGTGTTCAGTGGCGAAAACTATTATCTGGTCTGGCCGCGTACAAGGCCCGGCGCAGAGCGGTTGCGACGCCTCAGCGATTTTCTCAAGGCGGAGGTGGGCGCCATGCAGTTGCCGTTAGTTGAAGTACTCTATTAAAATTTAGTTTAGTATTGAACTGCCATCATTTGTTAATGTCTCGCTCCGCTCTCAAGTAACGACCTTGATGGCCGAAGCATTGCTTAACGATTGCTCGTTCAAACGGCGTAAAACACCAACTAAATCTATCAGCTGAATGATAAGCCACGGACCCGGCAACTCCAATCATTCGGCACGGAGTCTCTATGTCCAAGCCTCGTACCCGAATTGCTTCGCAACTTGGTATTGCTCTGGCCGTGATCCTGGCGGTGGTTATCAGTGGTAGTACCCTGTTCGCGTTGAGGTCTCTGGACGCGTCCAACCTGGTCATTCGTGAAGAGCACATGTCGAGTGAAGCCAGGCTCCTCGCTGACCAGCTCAACACCTTCCACAGCACGCTGCGCGACAGCACTCAGCGCCTGAGTGGACTGTTCGAAAAACGCTTCGCCGCTGGCCTGAGCCTGCAACCCGACAAGCCGGTCACGGTGGCGGGCACGTCCACGCCAGGCCTGTTCCTGCGTGATGCCGTGCTGAACAACGACTTTACCGAAGTCGACGAATTCCGCTCGATGACCGCAGGTGTGGCAACCATTTTCGTGCGCAGCGGCGACGACTTCATCCGTATCAGCACCTCCCTGAGCAAGCAGGATGGCACGCGCGCCATCGGCACGGTACTGGATCGCAAGGGCGCAGCCTACGAGCGTCTGATGGCCGGGCAGAGCTATGTCGGCAAGGCGGTGTTGTTTGATCGCTACTACATGACCCAGTACAGCCCGGTTCGCGACAGCAGCGGCAAGATCATTGCGGCGCTGTTTGTAGGGTTTGATTACACCGATGCACAGAAGACCCAGTTCGATAATCTCAAGAGCTTCCGTATCGGCTCTACCGGCTCGCTGGCGCTGCTCGACGACAAGGGCACCTGGCTGGTGCCACCGGCAGGCGTCAAATCCCTCGACGGTGCCGCCAAGTCTGTTGCCGACCTTGCCAGCAAACCGGGCAAGGCGCAGTTCTGGGATGACGGTGATGACAACTATTACAGTGTCGGCCAGCCGTTCGCTGGCGGCCCCTGGACCGTCATCGCCAGCATGCCGCGCAAGGAAATCAGTGAAGTGACCTGGCACGTCGGCACGCAACTGGCGATCGGCAGTCTGCTGGCCATGCTGATCGCGGTGATCAGTGCCATCTGGCTGTTGCGCAGCAAGCTGCGTCCACTGTCCGAACTGGTACGCCAGGCCGACGCACTGGGTGCAGGCGACCTCAGCGTACGCCTGAATGTGACCAGCAATGACGAGATCGGGCAGTTGTCGGGCAGCTTCAACAAGATGAGCGAAGCGTTGTCATCGATGGTCGCGCATATCCGTACTGCGGCGCAGGAAGTCAGCACCCGCGCCAACGCATTGTCCGGCCTGTCGGGCGGTGCGTTCGAGGGCATGGAGCAGCAATCCGGCGAGATCACCAGCATGGCCGGTGCGGTCGAAGAGTTCAGCGCCACGTCGATGAACATCGCCGACAACATGGGCAATACCGAACGACTGGCACAGGAAAATGCCCAGCAGACACGCATTGGTCGTACTTCGATGGAAGAGGCTTCGTCGTCGCTGCAACAGATCGCCACTTCGCTGAGCAGCACCGCGAAAGTCATCGACACGCTGGGTCAGCGCTCGCAGGAAATCGGCAGCATCGTCGGGGTGATTACCTCGATTGCCGACCAGACCAACCTGCTCGCGCTCAACGCTGCCATCGAGGCCGCACGCGCCGGTGAGCAGGGTCGCGGCTTTGCCGTGGTGGCTGACGAAGTCCGCAGCCTGGCCTCGCGCACCCGTGAAGCCACGGATGAGATTTCCGGCATGATCGCCAGCATCCAGCAGGAAACCGGCAACGCCATCAGCACCATGCAGCAGGGCAACACACTGATGCAGGAAGGCTTGTCGCTCAACGCCAAAGTGGCCTCCGCGCTGGCCCAGATCGACGAGCAAAGCCGCTCGGCCGGTCACCAGTTCGCCGCGATCACCACTGCCACCCAGGAACAAAGCAGCACCGCCACCATGCTCAGCAGCAACCTGCAAAGCATCGCCATGGCCAACAGCGAACAGCGCCAGGTCATGTCCAACCTGGCCATCACTGCCCAGGAGCTGAATGGCCTGGCGACAGAACTGCGTCACGAGGTTGACCGGTTCCGTTAAAAACGGACCGAACAGTGTGCCAAGGCTCGGCGTTGGCACACTGTTCCAGACGCTTGCGTCAGGTTCTGAATACCCGTCAAAGCCTGCTATGCCGCTACAGGCGCCACTCGTGTCACCAAGCGTTTCTGGTCAGTTTGCAGGATTAAAGTCCAGGCACTCGAACCCCCTATACTGTTCCTACACCCCAATGCGGATGCTTCAACAGGATCTACGGTAAACCCCCGTCTCCCTAACCATCGTCAAGGATCCAGACCATGAAGCAATATGTTGAAAACTATCAGCCTACCGAAGGCTTCGCGCCTGCAACCGGCCATGTGGAAGGCGACTCGGTCTCTCCCAAGGCGATGATTTTCCATATCCTGAAAGACCTCAGCAGCGATGTTGAAGTCCTGGATATCGGGTTCGGCTCTGGAACACTGGGCGCGTTGATCAAGGCAAACCCGGACACGGCGCACTGGTCGGTGGACGGCATCGATGGCTGGGAAGCCAACTGCCAGAATTCACAGCTGCATGAAAACGCTACCTACCGCAACATCTGGCACGGCCTGGCTCAAGAGCTGTCATCCGAGCGGCTGGCCCAGTACCGGATAATCTGTCTGCTGGATGTCGTCGAGCATCTGACGGCCGATACGGCGAGATGGCTGGTGCGCACGTTGCTTTCCAGCCTGGGGCCGGATGCCTATCTGTTCATCAGCACGCCACTGTGGTTCTACCCACAAGAAACTCAACAGACCGGCGATCTTGAGGAACACCTGATCGGCGTGCCTGCTTCGTCGATGATGGCGCTGTGTCCGCACCTGTATGCAGTCAATCAGCCGCTCATCGGCGGGTTCGTGTTCAGTCGCCGCAGCCTGGATTTCGTGGAGTTCTTCCAGCCCACAGCAGATAAATCGTTTTCGTATGAAAAAGGCATGCACGTCGCAAAGGCCGTCGGTATGAAACTCGACCCTAACGTTGCGTTCACTATGGATTGACCCTGTAACGTTTCCGCCGCCTGCGGGCGGCATGTCGGGTGAACAGCCATGAGGCACGTGCGACGGGTCCATGGCGAATGCCCGAGCGATATCAAAATACTGATTTATGACACTTTTATTTCAATGAAATCCGCGCTGTGCGATGCTGGCGCCAAGGCCCGTGGCCGACTAAAAGCTTAGGCTCTGTACGAAAAGTCGGCGAGCGAAGGTCAGGCGAGGCAAAAACAGGCGAGGAAGCGGAGTCTACGTGTTGTAAATGAGCATTCCGAGCCTGTTTTTAACGAAGCATCACCGAGCGCAGCCACTTTTCGTACAGAGCCTAGTAGAGCGCTACACCCATCCCCGCTCTCTACACGCTGCATCTTTCAATTCATCGCCTGTATGGGCAAACCTCAGGGGGCTTTTCGCATGCTGACCCTGCTCGATTTGCTATCTGCCGTCGCCCTGCTGATCTGGGGCACGCATATCGTGCGCACTGGCATCCTTCGTGTTTACGGTACACAACTTCGTCGTGTGCTCAGCCAGAACATGTCCAAACGACCGCTCGCGTTCATCGCCGGCATTCTGGTGACAGCGCTGGTACAGAGCAGTAACGCCACCGCCATGCTGGTGACATCGTTTGTCGGCCAGGGGCTGATGACGCTGACGCCTGCGCTGGTGATCATGCTTGGCGCCGATGTCGGCACCGCCTTGATGTCTCGCGTGCTGACTTTCGATCTGTCATGGCTGTCGCCGTTGCTGATCTTCCTTGGCGTAGTGTTTTTTCTGTCGCGCAAGCAGACCCGTGCCGGTCAACTGGGGCGGGTCGGTATCGGCCTGGGCCTGATCGTGCTGGCCTTGCAGTTGATCGTCGAGGCTGCCGCACCGATCACCCAGGCCGCAGGGGTCAAGGTGCTGTTCGCCTCGCTGACCGGCGACCTGCTGCTGGATGCGCTGGTGGGCGCCATGTTCGCGCTGATCTCCTATTCCAGTCTGGCGGCAGTGCTGCTGACGGCGACACTGGCGGGCACCGAAGTCATTGGCTTGCCGGTGGCGATCGGACTGGTGATCGGCGCCAACATCGGCAGCGGTCTGCTGGCCTTCCTCAGTACCAGCATGCAGAACGTTGCCGGTCGGCAGGTGGCGCTGGGCAGTCTGCTGTACAAGCTGTTCGGCCTGCTGCTGATATTTCCGGTGCTCGACCCGCTGGTTGCCTGGATCGACACGCTGGGCTTTCGCCCGCAGGAACTGGTCATCGGTTTTCACCTGCTCTACAACACGGTGCGCTGCCTGATCATGCTGCCAACCGTAGCCCCGATGGCGCGGTTGTGCTCGTATCTGCTGCCGCAGCAGAACGAAGTCGGCGGCCTGGCCAAGCCGCGTCACCTGGACCTGACCGCACTGTCGACACCCAGCCTCGCGCTGGCCAACGCGGTGCGTGAAACCCTGCGGATGGGCGATCTGATCGAGAGCATGCTCGCCTCTATGCTGGCGGTGCTGCGTGGCACACAGACGGCGGTGACTCAGGAAGTGCGCCGCCTCAACGACGACGTCGAAGCGCTGTACAGCGCAATCAAGCTGTACCTGGCGCAGATGCCGCGTGAAGACCTCGGCGAGCACGATAACCGGCGCTGGGCCGAGATCATCGAGCTGACCATCAACCTGGAACTGGCCAGCGGCCTGATCGAACGCATGCTGCGCAAGATCCAGCAGCAGAAGACGGCGCATCGCCGGTCGTTCTCTGAAGTTGGACTTGAAGAACTTGCCGATCTGCAGATTCAATTACAGTCGAACCTGCGCCTGGGCCTTTCGGTGTTCCTCAGCGGCGATCACGAAAGCGCGCGTCAGTTGTTGCGCGAAAAACGCCAGTTCAGGGCCGAGGAGCGACGCCTGGCGCACGCGCATGTCAGCCGCCTGCGCAACAAGGTGGTCCAGAGCATCGAAACCAGTTCGCTGCACCTGGAACTGATTGCCGACATGAAGCGTCTGAACTCGCTGTTTTGCAGCAGCGCCTACGTGGTGCTGGAAACCGCTGACACAGGTGCCTTGTCGAGCGAGGTCGAGGCCGACCGATCACTATGAACGTAAGGGCCGAGGTGAAGTCTGTTAAACATACCGGCCCGCCAGGAAAGCTGTTTTATGCGTTGCCTGCTGTTCGCTTGTCTGCTCCTCGGTTCACTCCCCTCATTCGCCCTTGACCGTCTTCAGGTCGAGGGCTACCTGCTGCCCAATGGTTTGCAAGTCATTCTCAAACCCGGTTACGACAAGGGTCACGTCGCCATCCGCCTGGTGGTGGGTATCGGCTTCGATGACTTCCCGTGCCAGGACAAGGAACTGCCGCATCTTCTGGAACACCTGCTGTTCAGCGGCGTGGATGACAGCGGTGAAGGGGGGCTGGAAGAGCGTATGCAGGCGCTGGGCGGCGAGTGGAATGCCTTCACCAGCAACGCCGACACCACCTTCGTCATCGAAGCGCCTGCGCGCAACCAGCGCAAGGTGCTCGACCTGCTGCTGGAGATCATGACCAAAACCGAGCTGAACCAGGCGCGGCTGGACGGCGTCAAACGCGTGGTCGAGCGTGAAGATGGCGGGCACTTCTCGCACTTGCAGCGCCTGCTTGACCGGCGTGATTCCGGGCGCAGCGCCAGCAGCCAGCTGGCGGTGGAAATGGGCCTCAAATGCGCCGAGCGTCCCGAGGTGGACGGCATCAAGCTGGAACACATCGAAGACATCTTCGCCAACTGGTACGCACCCAACAACATGACGCTGATTGTGGTGGGTGATCTGGACAAGCTGCTGCCAGCCTATCTGGAGCGCACCTACGGCAAGCTCGCACCCACCGACCCGATCGACCACCCGCCACTGGCGCAGGGCAGCGGCTCGGCCGAACCACGCCGCGAGCTTGAACGCGGCGGGCTGGGCGAGAGTGCCAAGCTGCACCTGATCTACCCCGAGCCGCAGCTCGACGACCAGCACGACGAAACCTGGGATCTGGTCAAAGCCTATCTGGACTGGACGCTCTACACTGAGCTGCGTCTGAAACATAGTTTGTCCTATGGCCCCTCCGCAGAGCGCGAAGTGTTCGGCGATGTCGGTTTTCTGAGCCTGAACGCCGATGTCGAGCGTGACGATGCCGATGAAGCCGAGCGCGACGTTCGCGCTCTGGTCGAGCGCCTGCAAAAAGACGGCATGCAGCCCGCTACGTTTGCGCGGCTGCAACAGCTCGCCATAGACCGGCAATCTTGGGCCACTCAAGGCAATAGTGCGCTGGCCGACTACTATTGGAGCGCGCTCAACGATTATGAAAACGGGCGCTTCGAGGATCCGGCCAAACGGATCAAGGCGGTGAAGCTGGAAACCGCCAATCAGGCGATGCGCCAGTTGCTTGCCCAGCCGGGTTACATGCGCATTGAAAAGCCGCTGTTCAGTTATGACGGTTTGTATTGGCTGATTGGCGGGGTACTGGGTTTCATCGCATTGCTGGCCCTGTGGCGCTGGCGTGCACGCAGCAAATAGAATCCTGACGCCGAACTGCACCCAGGGTGCAGGCTCCGCGCCGCGTTGTTACGCTGCGCGTTTTTTTGTATGAACAGAACCGAGTGACCCCTCCGATGCTTGACGTGAATCGCTATGTGACACCCGTGCTCAACTTGATGCAGCGCTATCCGGGGCTCATTGCAGCGTTTGGTTTCGTTTCCGGTATCGCCAGTTTCATTCTGGTCGATCGCCAGGCGGGGCTGGCCACCTGGATCGCGGTGGTGATGCTGATCAGCTGGCTGTGGCTGATGGTCGAAAACACCATGGTCGGGTTACTCAACAAGGCGCTGGGGCGCGAGATCCCGCAGGGTTTGCTGCGCTACGGCACGCAGATGATCCACCAGGAAAGCCTGTTCTTCGTGCTGCCATTCTTTTTCATCACCACCACCTGGAACAGTGGTCAGGCAGTGTTCACTGCGGTGCTCGGGGCCGCCGGGTTGATCTCGATCATCGACCCTCTCTACTACAAATGGCTGGCGCCCAGGCGCTGGCTGTTCATGACGCTGCACACACTGACGCTGTTCGCCGCACTGCTGACGGCGCTGCCGATCATCCTGCACCTGACCACCGCCGAGAGTTACAAGCTGGCCCTGGGCGTGGCGATGCTGCTGTCGGCGCCCAGCCTGATGTCGAACTTTCCGCTCAACACCTGGCGCAGCGCACTGGCCGTGATCAGCATCATCCTGGCCATCGGCGCGGCGGGCTGGTTGCTGCGCTCCTGGGTGCCGCCTGCGACGCTGTGGTTGACCGAAGTGGCGGTGAGCCCGGACTTCGATAACAAGAACCGTACGCCGGGCGACAGTATTTCGCTGATCAGCGCCAAGCAGCTGCGCAACGGCGGCCTGTATGCGTACACCGCCATCAATGCGCCGCGTGGCCTGGATGAGCGTATCTACCATGTGTGGTGGCATGAAGGCGAAGAGATGGACCGCATCGCGCTGGATATCCACGGCGGCCGCAAGGAAGGCTATCGCGCCTGGACACGCAAGCAGAACTTCCCGGAGGACGTGACAGGACGCTGGCAGGTGAGGGTGCTGACCGAGGACGGCCAGATGATCGGTGTGCTGCGTTTTGTCGTCACTGACGATGACCAGCCAGCAGTCAAGCGGCCTACCGGGCGGATAATCAAGCTCAAGCCGGGCGGCGACTCGGCCGACGAGACCACACCTGAGTCCGCACCGGCTGATGAGCCGAAGCAGGAGAAGCAGGAGGCTGCGCCGGCACCTGAGCAGCCTGCCCCCGCTGAGTCTGTGCCTCAGGCTCCGGCGCAGTAATATTTCAGGAGGCGGTCGCGCCGAAGAACCAGTAGCAGACGAAGATCGCGGCCACGACGCCGGAAAACTCGGCCAGCAGCGCGCAGCCCACCGCATGGCGAGCGCGCTGAATGCCCACGGCGCCGAAGTACACGGCAAGCACGTAGAACGTGGTCTCGGTGCTGCCCTGAATCGTGGCAGCGGCCAATGCAGCGAAGCTGTCCACGCCTTGGGTCTGCATGGTTTCGATCAACAGGGCACGGGCGGCGCTGCCCGAGAAGGGTTTGACCATCGCGGTCGGCAACGCATCGACGAAGCGCGTGTCCAGCCCCAGCCACTGCACCAGATGCCGAATGCCTTCCAGACCGAAGTCCAGCGCGCCGGATGCGCGCAGAACGCCCACCGCACAGAGCATGGCGACCAGATAAGGCAACAGGCTCTTGGCGACGTCGAAACCTTCCTTCGCACCTTCGACGAAGGCCTCGTAGACCAGCACCTTGCGCAGCGTGCCAATGATCAGAAACATCATGATCAGGCCGAACAGCGTGAGGTTGCCCAGAATCGACGACAGACCCGCAAGCGCAGCTGCCGACAACGTGCCGAGAAAGGCCATGAAGGTGCCCAGCAGCAGGGCGCCGGGGATGAGGTAGGCGAGCACCACCGGGTCCCACAGACGCAGACGCTGCATGAACGCGACCGACAGCAGGCCTACGATGGTCGAGACACTGGTGGCCAGCAGGATCGGCAGGAATACCAGGGTTGGGTCAGGCGCACCTTGCTGGGCGCGGTACATGAAGATCGTTACCGGCAGCAGGGTCAGGGATGAGGCGTTGAGCACCAGAAACAGGATCTGCGCGTTACTGGCGACGGTCTTGCTGGGGTTGAGCTCCTGCAGCGAGCGCATGGCCTTCAGGCCGATCGGCGTGGCGGCGTTGTCGAGCCCCAGCGCATTGGCGGCGAAGTTGAGGGTGATCAGCCCCAGCGCAGGGTGGCCGGGCGGCACTTCCGGCATCAAGCGCAGAAACAGCGGCCCGAGGACCTTGGCCAGCCAGTCGACGATGCCGGCCTTCTCGGCGATGCGCAAAAAGCCCAGCCATAGGGTCAGTGTGCCGAACAGCAGCACCATGACCTCGACCGACAGCTTGGCCATGGCAAAGATACTTTCGACCATCGCGGCAAAAATGCCGGCGTTGCCGCCTACCAGCCACTGCACCAGAGCGGAAATCGTCGCCACGACAAAAAAACCAAGCCACAGGCCATTGAGCATCGGATAAGTCCCCCACAAGAAGCGGGGATGATAGCGGCGGGGTGCGCTGGAGGGAAATCGGCAGGTGCTGAAAGAGTTGTAGGAACGAACGATAGGTGCACGAGAACACGGTCGTTTTGTGACGCTCTGCGGCGCACATTCAGGATAGGACGCAGAGCGTCCAGAACAGCATTCCCACGCGGAGCATGGGAACGATGAAACCTTGAGATCACTATCGTGCCAATGCTCTGCGTTGGCATGCAGGTCGTGACGCTCTGCGTCAAATATCCGTTGCGCTACGCACGCTCAGGACAGGACGCGGAGCGTCCAGAACGGCATTCCCACGCGGAGCATGGGAACGATGAAACCTTGAGATCACTATCGTGCCAATGCTCTGCGTTGGCATGCAGGTCGTGACGCTCTGCGTCACATATCCGTTGCGCTACGCACGCTCAGGACAGGACGCGGAGCGTCCAGAACGGCATTCCCACGCGGAGCATGGGAACGATGAAAACCTTGAGATTTCTATCGTGCCAATGCTCCGCGTCATCAGGGGCTGTGCGGGGTATGTTCAGCGCCCGGCCAGCAGTTCCTGGCCGCGAACGACGGCGGCGCGGACCTGTTCGGGGGCGGTGCCGCCGATGTGGTTACGGGCATTCACCGAGCCTTCCAGGGTCAGCACGGCGAAGACGTCCTGTTCGATCTGGTTGCTGAACTGACGCAGCTCTTCCAGGCTCATCTCTGCCAGGTCCTTGCCGGTTTCCACACCGTATTTCACCGCGTGACCAACGATTTCATGGCAGTCACGGAACGGCAGACCACGGCGGACCAGGTAGTCGGCCAGATCGGTGGCGGTCGAGAAACCGCGCAGCGCCGCTTCACGCATCATTGCGTGCCTGGGCTTGATCGCAGGGATCATGTCGGCGAACGCACGCAACGAATCACGCAGGGTGTCGGCGGCGTCGAACAGCGGTTCCTTGTCTTCCTGGTTGTCCTTGTTGTAAGCCAGCGGCTGGCCTTTCATCAGGGTCAGCAGGCCCATCAAGGCACCGAACACACGGCCGCTCTTGCCGCGAACCAGCTCAGGGACATCGGGGTTTTTCTTTTGCGGCATGATCGAGCTGCCGGTGCAGAAGCGGTCCGGCAGGTCGATGAACTGGAACTGCGCACTGGTCCACAGCACCAGCTCTTCCGAAAAGCGCGACAGGTGCATCATCGCGATGGACGCAGCCGAGCAGAATTCGATGGCGAAGTCGCGATCCGATACGCCGTCCAGCGAGTTGCCGCCCACCACGTCGAAGCCCAGCAGTGTGCAGGTCAGCTCGCGGTCGATCGGGTAGGTGGTGCCCGCCAGTGCCGCGCTGCCCAGAGGCATGCGGTTGAGACGCTTGCGGCAGTCGACCAGACGCTCGTAGTCGCGGCTGAGCATTTCGAACCAGGCCAGCATATGGTGACCGAATGTTACCGGCTGGGCCGTCTGCAAGTGGGTGAAACCGGGCATGATGGTTTCAGCTTCACGCTCGGCCTGGCCCAGCAGGCCTTGCTGCAGACGGGTGATTTCGCTGAGGATCAGGTCGATTTCGTCGCGCAGCCACAGACGGATATCGGTGGCGACCTGATCATTGCGGCTGCGACCGGTGTGCAGCTTCTTGCCGGTGATACCGATGCGGTCGGTCAGGCGTGCTTCAATGTTCATGTGCACGTCTTCCAGATCGACGCGCCAGTCGAACTGGCCAGCCTCGATCTCGGCCTGGATGGTGTTCAGGCCGTCAACGATGGTATCGCGCTCGGCGTCGGTCAGTACGCCCACCTTGGCCAGCATTGTGGCGTGGGCGATGGAGCCCATGATGTCGTGGCGATACAGGCGTTGATCGAAGGTGACGGAGGCGGTGAAACGCGCGACAAACGCGTCGACGGGTTCACTGAAGCGGCCGCCCCAGGACTGGTTGGTCTTGTCGGTGCTCATGGATTCGCTCGTTGCTGACTGAAAGTGACGTGCCCGATACCTGGCACAAGAACGAACGCGATGATAACAGGGTTGATGCATTTTTATCCCCGGACAGCTTGCCGCTGACAAGGCCAGGGCAGAGACTGGAGCCATGCGAATCGAACCTGTGAAACACGATGCCCGGCCCGCGCCCGGCAAAGACTTTTTCCTCCCTGAACTGTGCCTGCCGCAGGCATTGCTGGTGCTCGTCGTGCTGGCGGAGCTGCTGGTACTGGTTCTGGTGCTGGTAGAACCGATGCGCAGCGGCTTCGACTGGGTACGCCTGGCGTTGATGTCGCTGTTCGTGCAATGGATCGTGCTACTGTCCGCGGCGCTGCTGTGCGGGTTGCGGCCCTGGCTGGCGCGATTGACGCCGGGCCTGGCGGGCATGCTCAGCTGCCTTTTGGTGGTCGGCCTGACGCTGCTGTGCACAGCCGTCACCGATGTCTGTCAGCTTACCGGGCGAATTTCGGTCAGTGGCATGGTCGAGCGCTACCTGCGCTACTCGACGATCGCCCTGATCATGTCCGCCCTGATGCTGCGCTACTTCTATCTGCAGAGTCAGTGGCGCAAGCAGCAACAGGGCGAACTGCGCGCCAGGATCGAATCGCTGCAGGCGCGCATCCGCCCGCATTTCCTCTTCAACACACTCAACAGTATCGCCAGTCTGGTGGCCAGCAACCCGGTCAAGGCCGAGCAGGCGGTGCTGGATCTTTCGGACCTTTTTCGTGCCAGTCTGGCCAAGCCGGGCAGCCTGGTGACATGGGGTGAAGAGCTGGCATTGGCAAAACGATATTTATCGATTGAGCAATATCGTCTTGGCGAGCGTCTACAGTTGGACTGGAGGGTGAGCGCAATTCCCGATGACTTGCCAATCCCCCAGCTAACCTTGCAGCCATTACTTGAAAACGCTTTGATTTATGGCATTGCTCCGCGGGTCGAAGGGGGCGTTGTAACAGTCGAAGCGAACTATGAAGGGGGAGAGTTCATATTGAGCGTCAGCAATCCCTATGAAGAAGTTGCCAATCGGCAGACTTCCAACGGTACTCAGCAGGCTTTGACGAATATAGGCGCACGAATTGCGGCACTTTTTGGCCCGCACGCCAGTCTGAGCGTGGAGCGCCGTGACGGTCGTCACTACACCTGTCTACGCTATCCTTGTGCGAGACTCACGCAGGAAGCCAGAGCTATATGAATGTCCTGATCGTTGATGACGAACCCCTGGCCCGCGAGCGATTGAGCCGCATGGTCAATGAAATCGAGGGTTATCGAGTACTGGAACCCAGCGCTTCCAATGGCGAAGAAGCCTTGGCGCTGATCGAAACCCACAAACCGGACGTAGTGCTGCTCGATATCCGCATGCCGGGTCTCGATGGCCTCCAGGTCGCAGCGCGGCTGTGCGAGCGCGAAGCACCGCCTGCAGTGGTCTTTTGCACCGCCCATGATGAGTTCGCTCTGGAAGCTTTCCAGGTCAGTGCGGTGGGCTATCTGGTCAAGCCTGTGCGTTCCGAGCACCTTGTCGAAGCGTTGCGCAAAGCCGAGCGGCCGAACCGTGTGCAACTGGCGGCGTTGACCCGCCCGGCTGCCGAAAGCGGATCAGGGCCACGCAGCCACATCAGCGCGCGTACCCGCAAAGGCATCGAGCTGATTCCCCTGGATCAGGTGATCTACTTTATCGCCGATCACAAGTACGTGACCTTGCGCCACGAGGGCGGCGAAGTGCTGCTGGACGAACCGCTCAAGGCGCTGGAAGACGAGTTCGGCGACCGCTTCGTGCGCATTCACCGCAATGCGCTGGTGGCCCGCGAGCGAATAGAACGGTTGCAGCGCACCCCGCTGGGGCATTTCCAGCTGTTCCTCAGAGGGCTCAATGGCGATGCGTTGATCGTCAGCCGCCGCCACGTCGCCGGTGTCCGCAAAATGATGCAGCAGCTCTAGCGCTTCATCGCGCTGGAGCCTCTGCGCCCAGGCCGATGCATGGAACGGGGAGAATCCCGGATGCATGTGTTTTTCGGCGGGCCTGCGGGCAGCCTTTCCCATGCGCCCCTCAGGCACTGCCGATTGATTGATCGGCTTGGTGTCTGACGCAAGTTCCAATCAGCGCCGAAGCCGCCCTGACCAGGATTGAGCTGTTATTATCCGTGGCATTCACTCAGTACGGATTGTTCAATGTCCTCTCGCGAAATCCGCATCGCCACTCGCAAAAGCGCGCTGGCACTCTGGCAGGCAGAATACGTCAAGGCCCGCCTGGAACAGGCCCACCCCGGCCTGCTCGTGACGCTGGTGCCCATGGTCAGCCGTGGCGACAAACTGCTCGACTCCCCGCTGTCGAAAATCGGTGGCAAAGGCCTGTTCGTCAAGGAGCTGGAAACCGCGCTCCTGGAAAACAACGCCGACATCGCCGTGCACTCGATGAAAGACGTGCCAATGGACTTTCCACAAGGCCTGGGCCTGTTCTGCATCTGCGAGCGTGAAGACCCGCGCGATGCATTCGTTTCAAACACCTTTGCCAGCCTGGACCAGTTGCCGGCGGGCAGCATTGTCGGCACCTCCAGCCTGCGCCGTCAGGCCCAGTTGCTCGCGCGTCGACCCGATCTGCAGATCCGTTTCCTGCGCGGCAACGTCAATACCCGTCTGGCCAAGCTGGATGCCGGCGAATACGACGCCATCATCCTCGCTGCCGCTGGCCTGATCCGCCTGGGTTTCGAAGACCGCATCACCTCGGCGATCAGCGTCGATGACAGCCTGCCAGCCGGTGGCCAGGGCGCGGTGGGTATCGAATGCCGCAGCGTCGACGCCGAAATTCATGCGCTGCTTGCCCCTCTGCATCACGAAGACACCGCCGTGCGCGTAATTGCCGAGCGTTCGCTGAACAAGCACCTCAACGGTGGCTGTCAGGTGCCGATTGCCTGCTACGCCGTGCTGGAAGGCGATGACGTCTGGCTGCGCGGCCTGGTGGGCGATCCGTCCGGCAGCGTGTTGCTGCACGCGGATGCCCGGGCGCCTCAGACCTCCGCCCAGGCGTTGGGTGTGCAGGTGGCCGAAGCGCTGCTGGAGCAGGGCGCCGCCGACATCCTGAAAGCGGTCTACGGCGAGGCCAATAACGAATGAATGGCTGGCGTCTGCTGCTGACCCGCCCGGCCGAAGAGTCGGCAGGGCTGGCCAGGGTGCTGGCCGAGGACGGTATCTTCAGCAGCAGTCTGCCCTTGCTTGAAACCGAGCCGTTGCCCTTGACGCCTGCACAGCGTTCGATCATTTTCGAGCTGCTCAATTATTGTGCAGTGATCGTGGTCAGCAAACCTGCCGCGCGACTGGCCATCGAACTGATCGACGAAGTATGGCCGCAACCGCCCTTGCAACCCTGGTTCAGTGTGGGTTCAGCAACCGGGCAGATACTGCTCGATTACGGGCTTGATGCGAGCTGGCCGGAGCAGGGCGACGACAGCGAAGCCTTGCTTGAACTGCCGCGCCTCAAACAGGCGATTGCCGTACCGGGAAGCCGTGTGTTGATCATGCGCGGCGACGAGGGGCGCGAGCTGTTGGCCGAGCAACTGCGCGCGCTGGGGGTGGGCGTTGATTACCTGCCGCTGTATCGTCGCTATCTGCCGCAGCATGCGCCCGGCGCCCTGGCGCAACGTGTCGCGGTGGAACGCTTGAACGGGCTGGTGGTCAGCAGTGGGCAGGGTTTTGAACATTTGCTTCAGTTGGCGGGGGATTCATGGCCGGACCTGGCCGATCTGCCGCTGTTTGTACCGAGCCCCCGGGTTGCCAGCATTGCGCGGGCAGCCGGAGCAAGGACCGTTATTGATTGTCGTGGCGCCAGCGCCACGGCATTGCTGGCAGCGTTGCGGGAACAACCTCAGCCTGCCGTCAAGGCGTAATGATCGACACCCGTCGTTTACGCTATTACGCCAAAATGCAAAGGATGGGATACGTGAGCGAAACAGCCTTGCCTAAAGACGAAGAATCGGTGTTGAAAACGCCTGCATCCAAGCCTGAGCCAGTCCGCACCGAGCGCACCGGCAGCCGCAACAGTGGCCTGGTGTTCCTGGCCTTGCTGCTGGCAATTGCCGGTATCGCCGTCGCCGGCTGGGGAGTCTGGCAACTGCGCATGTTGCAGGCCGGGCACCAGCAACAGCGCGGACAGGTCGAGGACATCGCCGAGCAGACCCTGGTGCTGGCGCAGAATGACCAGCAACTGAGCGCACGCATCGCGCAATTCCCGCCCGCCAATCAGCTGGAAGACAGTCGACGTCTGGTCGCGCAACTGCAAGGCGATCAGCAACGCCTCAGCCAGCGACTCGAAACCGTACTGGGGGCGAGCCGCAAGGACTGGCGTCTGGCCGAGGCCGAGCATCTGCTGCGTCTGGCCAGCCTGCGCCTGTCAGCGCTGCAGGACATCAACAGTGCGCAGGCGCTGGTTCAGGGTGCAGACGAAATTCTGCGCGAGCAGGACGATCCGGGCTCCTTCGCGGCCCGCGAGCAACTGGCCAAGAGCCTTGCCGCCCTGCGCAGCGTCGAGCAACCGGACCGCACCGGGCTGTTTCTGCAACTGGCCGCTCTTCGTGAGCAGGCTGTGCAGCTCAACAAGCTGGCTCCCGAATACGAAGACAAGGGCGAGTCACTGTTGGGGCTGACCGCCGACAAGACCGAAACCAGCCGCTGGTCACAGTGGTGGAACGAGATCTCCCATTACTTCCGCATTGATTTCAACGCCGACAAGGACATCCGCCCGGTACTCGCCGGCCAGAGCCTTTCGCAGGTGCGTCTGGCCCTGAGCCTGGCGTTGGAGCAGGCGCAGTGGGCAGCGCTTAACGGCGAGCCCGAGGTTTATTCCAAGGCCATCACCGAAGCGCAGAGCGTTCTGAAAGCCAACTTCGATCAGGACGACCCACAGGGCAAGGCGCTCGGCCAAGGGCTTGATGCCGTTGCCAGCCAGCCGGTATCGGTGAAGACACCGGATCTGGCACCGACCCTGAGCGCCGTGCAGGCCTACCTTGAACGCCGTCACGCTGCCGGCCAGCCAGCCGAGGCGCAACAGGGGACCAGCCGATGAAGCGCTTCTATGTGCTGTTATTCATCGCGATCGCCGCTGCGGCGCTGATCGGGGTCGCCATCGCCGAGCATTCCGGCTATGTCCTGATCGCCTACCAGAACTTCCGCTATGAATCGAGCCTGTGGGCAACCTTGGCGTTGCTGGTCGTTGCACTGCTGGTGATCGCGCTGCTGAGGCTGCTGATCACCCTGTTGACGACCTCAGGCCGCGTGGTCAACCCATGGTCGCGCCGCAACCGTCGCCGTCGCGTGCAAATAGCTATCGAGCAAGGCCAGATGGATCTTGCCGAAGGCCGCTGGTCCAGCGCCCAGCGTCATCTGCAACGCGCGGCCGAAGCCGACACTCATCCGCTGCTCTACTACATCGGCGCCGCACGTGCTGCCAACGAGCAGGGTCGTTACGAAGATTGCGACGCGTTGCTGGAACGCGCGCTCGAGCGTCAGCCACAAGCCGAGCTGGCGATTGCACTGAATCACGCTCAACTGCAGCAGGACCGTGGCGACACTGAGGGTGCGCTGACCACACTGCTGGCCATGAAAGAGCGTCATCCGCACAACCCACAGGTGCTTCGTCAGCTGCAACGCTTGTATCAGCAACGTGGTGACTGGTCCGATGTGGTGCGCCTGATGCCGGAGCTGCGCAAGGACAAGGTCCTGCCACCCAAGGAACTGGCCGAGCTGGAACGCCGCGCCTGGGGCGAGAACCTGAGCCTGGCGGCGTACCGCGAAGGCATCGAAGGCGCACCGACCGGTCTGCCTTCACTGGAAAGCGCCTGGCAGGGACTGGGTTCTGCGCAACGCCAGGAGCCGCAACTGGTGCTGGCGTATGCCGATCAACTGCGCCGTCTGGGTGCCGAAGCCCAGGCTGAAGAGGTGCTTCGCAGCGCCCTCAAGCGCGAGTACAACAGCCATCTGGCGCGTCTGTACGGGCTGGTTCGCGGCAGTGACCCGCTGAAGCAGCTGCAAACGGCAGAAGGCTGGCTCAAGCACCATCCGGCTGATCCAAGCCTGTTGCTGAGCCTGGGACGTATCTGTCTGCAAGGCCGCCTGTGGGGCAAGGCGCGGGATTATCTGGAGAGCAGTCTGCGCATGGAACGCAATCCCGAAACCTGCGCCGAGCTGGCTCGTCTGCTGGGCCAACTGGGTGAGACGGATCGCAGCAATAAGCTGTTTCAGGAAGGCCTGGGCCTGCTCGACGAGCGACTCCTGTCGCGGCCCTTGCCGGTGCTGACCAAGACGTGAATCCGGCGGAGAGTCCTCGGTGAGGGCTCTCCGTGCTGCCTCGCCAGCCCGTCAGATCAATGCGTGAGAATCGTCCTACATATATGTGTAAAAGAACCACGCAGCGGTGTGTTCTTTTTCCTCGGTAAACAGCGACGCATCCGTACGCCGCCACCTTGAATGCGCCGCACCCTTTCCTCTACCGTAATCGTCTCGTCCTTTGTTACGGATTTGCCATGTATCTGGCTCGCACACGCTTCCTGTTTTTCCTGGCATCGCTGGCCTGTGCATCAATCATTGGCGTCGCCTTTTACCTGCAGCAAACTGTCGGTCTCGACCCTTGCGCCCTGTGCATGGTGCAACGGGCTGCATTCATCGTCTGTGGCGTGCTGGCGCTCTGTGCTGCCTGCCACGCCCCTGGCCCCATTGGCACGCGGCGCTACAGCCTGGCGCTTCTGCTGGTCGCCCTGGCCGGGCTTGCCACAGCAGGCGTACAAGTGTGGTTGCAAACCGCTTCGGCCGATCAATTGATACCTGTTATTACCAGACTGGAGCATGTATTGAGCCTGCTCTCTCTGGACATGTGCATCGACCGGCTGCGAAGCGACGCGCTGTTTTGCGCCGAAATCACCTGGACACTGTTCGGTATCAGCCTGCCGGAGTGGAGTCTGCTGGGATTTACGGGTCTGGCGCTGTTGCCGCTGTATCCTCTTTTCAGCGAATTCAGCCACTGGGTGGCGACCAGAGATCGGGGCGGCTATTAAACGCTTGTATGAACTTTATCTCCTGCGTACCTTGATGGCCTTGTCGAGCGGGCATAATCTGGGCCGCACGCGTCACTGGAAATATGCTGTCCTGACGCATTTATCAGGCCTGGTCCCGGCCAATCACCCGGACCGGCACAGGACTGCATGCCCCTGAAGGGAAGAGAGAAGACCATGCTGGAAAGTTGTCAGAATGCTCAGGAACGCTGGGGCGGAGTGAACAAGCTGATCGATCGCTGGCTTCAAAGCCGTCTCGAACTGGTCGAAGCCTACGATGCGCTGGGCGACACGCCCGAAGCGCTGGCAGCCGACCTCGAGGGCCTGCAGAACTTCTGCGGGATTCTTGTGGATTACGTCTCTGCCGGGCACTTTGAAGTCTACGAACAACTGGGTGATGAAGCCCGGGCGTTCAATGACGAGCGTGGGCTCGAACTGGCAGACACGATCTATCCACGTCTGGACGTCATCACCAAGTTTGCCCTGACGTTCAATGATCGCTGCGAAAAGGGCGACTGCTCGGATGCGGCAGTGGTAGCCCGGGAATTCAATCAGCTGGGGCAACTGCTGCACGAGCGTTTCGAGCTGGAAGACTGCCTGATCGAAGTGCTGCACAACTCGCACAAGGAAGAGATCGCCGCTCAGGCGTGACCTTGTTGGTGCAAGCGCGACACGCCAAGGGTGCTTATTGCACCCTTTCGCATGTCTGAACGCCGGCTTTACGCCCGCTTACTGTGAAACCGCAACCAGCTCGATTTCAAATACCAGCGGGGTAAACGGGTCGATCAGATCGCCAGCACCCTCGGCACCATAGGCTTGATCCGATGGGATCACCAGCCGCCACTTCGCGCCGGTCGGCATGTTCTGCAAGGCGCTGGTCCAGCCGCTGATCACACTGTCGAGTCGGAACCACTGGGGCTGGGTGCTCTGATCGAAGATCGTGCCGTCCGGCAAACGACCGACATAACGCACTTCAACCCGGCCATCGGCACTGGGCTTGGGGCCGGTACCCGGGGTCAGCTCGGTCATGAGAATGCCGTCAGCCAGCACCTTCACACCCGGTTTGGCCTTCTCGCTGTCCATGAACGTGCGCTCGGCCTTGAGGGCCGCCTCGGTCGGCGCGTCCGTACCGGCAGTCTCGGCCTGGGCGATAGCGGCGTCATGCTCGCGCAGAATCTGGTCGATGCGGTCCTGCTTGAGCGCCAGCGGCTTGCCCTGGTAAGCCTGCTGCAAGCCTTCTACCAACGCCTTGAGGTCCAGGTCAGGGACTTCCTGATGCAACCGTTCGCCAAGGCTTGCACCCAGACTGTAGGCAAGGTCATGGCCGTCACTGGACGCAGGTGGCGCCTCGGCGGCCTGAGCCAGGGGTAGCAAGAGGAACAACGACGTTAACAGGTAGCGCGACATTAATGCTCTCCGGCCTGGGAAGGCAGCGATTATGCCTGCGCCAGCGCGAGTAGTGACGAGTCTTGTGACGTGAATTTCACAATGCCTTTGCATCGTGTCGAGCAATCATTTCTCTCAGTATGCAACAGGGACCCATGGATGCTGTCAAGATGCCCTAGCGGCGATGCGCGCAGAAGCCTAGTATGAGCCGCAATTTCGTCACCCAGGAGGTAAGTCATGTCGGCCAAAAAGAAGCCAGTAAATACTCCGTTGCATTTGCTCCAACAATTATCGGGCAGCTTGCTTGAACATCTGGAAGACGCCTGTTCCCAAGCCTTGGCTGATGCAGAGAAACTGCTCGCCAAGCTCGAGAAACAACGCGGCAAGGCGCAGGAAAAACTGCACAACTCCCGCATCAAGCTGCAGGATGCTGCCACCGCCGGAAAATCCAAGGCGCAGGCCAAGGCCAAAGGTGCCGTGTCCGAGCTGGAAGAGTTGCTGGACGCTCTCAAGGATCGTCAGACCGAAACCCGCACTTACATCCTGCACCTCAAGCGTGATGCCCAGGAAAGCCTGAAACTGGCCCAGGGTATTGGCCGCGTGAAAGAGGCGGTCGGCAAGATCCTGACCACTCGCGACGCCAAGCCTGTCGCGCCTAAAGCCGCCGCCAAGGCACCTGTTGCCAAGACACCCGCTGCCAAAGCTCCCGCAAAAACCGCAGCCAAAGCGCCGGTTAAAGCGGCCGCCGCCAAGCCAGTCGCCAAAGCCGCAGCCAAGCCTTCCGCAGTTGCCAAGCCAGCGGTCAAAACCGCTGCTGCCAAGGCCCCGGCAAAAGCCGCCGCCAAACCGGCCGCTCGCACGACTGCAGCAGCCAAGCCTGTCGCAGCGAAGACAACTGCCGCCAAACCGGTTGCGGCCAAGCCTGCTGCAACCAAGGCGCCGGTTGCCAAGACCACCGCCAGCAGCGCTGCCAAACCAGCAGCAGCTAAAGCGGCGACCGCCAAACCTGCGGCAAAAGCGCCTGTGAAAGCGCCCGTCAAGGCCCCGGCCAAAGCACCTGCCAAGGCGCCTGTGAAAGCAGCAGCCAAGCCTGTCGCCAAACCTGCGGCCAAGCCTGCCGTGAAGCCAGCCGCCGCCAAACCGGCCACGCCAGCACCTGCGGCTGCTGCCAAGCCGACAACGCCTGCACCTGCTGCGCCAGCCGCCGCACCGGCAACACCTGCCAACGGCGCAACGCCAACCAGCGCTTCCTAAGTCTGGTCGACGGCAAGTCCAACCGCGATGCGCAGCACATGCAGCGCATCGCGGTTTTTTTCTGCATCCCCTTCGGCAAGTTCGAGCAGCCACTCCTCTGCATTCCTCGCCTCACCTGCCGGCCAATCCCCGGTCAGGGCCTCAAGCTTCATCATCAGACCCTGTTCGGCCTCCAGTTCCAGCGCCTTGACCTTCATCCGTAATGGGGTCAGCGACGCATCTTCAAGCGCCGCATTACGCCATTGGTTACGCAAATCCCGCAGCGGACGCACCACATCGTCATGCCAGGGTGTCGCCAACTGTTTTATTTGCGCAACTCGCTGAGCGTCGCATGCCACGTCGCGCGTGCCCAGCCACACCCCGCAAAGCACCATGCACACGTTGGCCCCGTTGGCTTGCAGCGTCAGACAAGCCTGTTCCACACCCGGCCGGGCGTAGAAATCGAGGGTGAAACTCCAGAGCGCTGAAGGCATAGTGATCCACCTGTTCAGGACGAAGCTGGTAGACTCCGCCGCCATTATGATTCGACTTCAAAGCCTTACCTTACAGCGTGGTCCGCAACGTCTGCTAGAAGACGCCGAGCTGACTCTGCACGCCGGCCATAAAGCCGGTCTGATCGGTGCCAATGGCGCCGGTAAATCCAGCCTGTTTGCCCTGCTGCGTGGAGAGCTGACGCCGGATGCCGGCGACTGCCTGCTGCCCGCCGACTGGCGTATCGCGCACATGCGCCAGGAGGTCGACACACTCGAACGCCTGGCCGTGGATTACGTGCTCGATGGCGACGAGCGCCTGCGGGAAGTACAGAGCTCGCTGGCCGAGGCCGAAGCCGCGCAGGACGGCGCCGCTCAGGCACGTCTGCATTCAGAGCTCGACAGCGCCGACGGTTACACCGCCGACGCACGCGCTCGCAAGCTGCTGGCCGGGCTGGGCTTCACCAACGAGCAGATGGAACGTCAGGTCGGCAGTTTCTCCGGTGGCTGGCGTATGCGCCTGAACCTGGCGCAGGCATTGATGTGCCCCTCGGACCTGCTGCTGCTCGACGAACCGACCAACCACTTGGACCTCGACGCCATTCTGTGGCTTGAAGACTGGCTCAAGAGTTACCCCGGCACCTTGCTGCTGATTTCCCACGACCGGGATTTTCTGGATGCCGTGGTCGATCACATCGCCCATGTCGAGCAACGCAAAATCACCCTCTATCGCGGCGGCTACAGCGCATTCGAGCGGGCCCGTGCCGAACGTCTGGCCCAGCAGCAACAGGCCTACGAGAAGCAGCAGGTGCAACGTGCGCACATGGAAAAGTACATCGCGCGCTTCAAGGCCCAGGCCACCAAGGCCCGTCAGGCACAAAGCCGGATCAAGGCGCTGGAGCGCATGGAAGAGCTGTCCGCCGCGCATGTCGACTCGCCGTTCAACTTCGTTTTCCGTGAGTCCGACAAGATCTCCAGCCCATTGCTGGACCTGTCCGACGCGCGCCTGGGTTACGGCGACAAGACCATCCTCGAGAAGGTCAAGCTGCAACTCACGCCCGGTGCACGCATCGGCCTGCTGGGTCCGAACGGCGCAGGCAAGTCGACGCTGATCAAAAACCTTGCCGGCGAGCTTGAGCCGCAAAGCGGCCGTCTGGTGCGTGGCGAAAACCTCACCGTGGGCTATTTTGCCCAGCATCAGCTCGACTCACTGGACGCCAAGGCGACGCCGTTGCTGCACTTGCAGCGCCTGGCACCGACCGAGCGTGAACAGACGCTGCGCGATTTCCTTGGCGGTTTCGACTTCCGTGGCGCGCGCCTGGATGAGCCGGTGCTGAATTTCTCCGGTGGCGAGAAAGCCCGCTTGGCGCTGGCACTGATCGCCTGGGAAAAGCCCAACCTGTTGCTGCTCGACGAACCGACCAACCACCTCGACCTGGAGATGCGCCTGGCGCTGACCATGGCCTTGCAGGAGTTCGGTGGCGCGGTACTGGTGGTGTCTCACGATCGGCACTTGCTCAAGAGCACGACCGATGACTTCCTGCTGGTGGCCGACGGCCGCGTACAGGAGTTCGACGGCGATCTGGATGACTACACGCGCTGGCTGGCCGATTACCGGCTGCGCAACGCGCCGGTCAGCAACACGCCCGTCAACGCCGACAAGACCGACAAGAAAGCCCAGCGCCAGCAGGCAGCGGCCTTGCGTCAGCAACTGGCGCCGCACAAGCGCGAAGCCGACAAGCTGGAGCGTGATCTGGGGCTGGTGAATGAAAAGCTCGCCAAGGTCGAAGAAGCACTGGCTGACAGCACCAACTACGAGGCGGCCAACAAGGACAAGCTGCGCGATCTGCTGGCCGAACAGGCGAAGCTGAAAGTGCGTGAATCCGAGCTGGAAGACGCCTGGATGCAAGCGCTGGAACTGCTGGAGTCAATGCAGGCCGAACTGGAAGCATTGTCGTGAGCGAGGCAGGCAAGTGATGGACATGTTGGGCTTGCCAGTATCCGCATACTGGCTTGAACCGCTGCTGGTGGGGGCGCAGATTCTGCTGATCCTGTTGGCCGGTTACGTACTGCAACGCATCGTCGGTGGTTTTCTGACCGGTCTGGGCGAGCGCTATCCGTTGCCGCCAGAATTGCTGGTCCCGGTTCGCGGCGGCCTGCGCTGGTTCATCATGGGCAGCGCCTTTGTCCTCGTTCTGGGCCGACTCGGTGTGTCGGCCACGGTGTTGTGGACGGCACTGTCCGGCTTCGTCGCCGTTGCGGCAGTTGCGTTCTTCGCCATGTGGAGCGTGCTGTCGAACCTGCTCTGCGCCATTCTGATCTTCACCATCGGCCCGTTCCGCATCGGTGACATGGTCGAGTTGGTCGATACGCTGGACAAGCCGGGCGTGAAGGGGCGGGTGGTCGCCATCAATCTGATGTTCACCACTCTGATCGAGACCCCGGAAGCCGGAGGCGCGCTGGTTCAGGTGCCCAACAGCCAGTTTTTCCAGAAGTCGGTGCGCCGCTGGCGTGGCAGCGATCTGTTTCCGCAGATGGTGGTTGCAAAGCAGCCGGATGAGCAGGACTAGAAATCGTTAGCGTTCCAAAGCAACCCGCATTAATTTACTGAGCATTCGACTTTGCTTGAGGTGCACGATGGCGCTTGAAACGTGGCTGGGCTTTTTTGCGGCCTGCTGGATTATCAGTCTGTCTCCCGGCGCGGGCGCCATCGCTTCGATGTCCTGCGGCCTGCAATACGGCTTCTTGCGTGGCTACTGGAATGCCCTGGGCTTGCAGATTGCGTTGGTGGCACAGATCGCCATTGTCGCGGCAGGTCTGGGTGCAGTGCTGGCGGCCTCCGATATGGCGTTCACGCTGATCAAATGGTTTGGCGTCGCGTATCTGGTCTATCTCGGCATCAAGCAATGGCGCGCCCTGCCAGCCGACCTGGCCGATGAATCTGCCGTGCGCCCGGTGGGCAAACCGATGACGCTGGTATTGCGTGGTTTTCTGGTGAATATCAGCAACCCCAAGGCGCTGATTTTCATTCTGGCGATCCTGCCACAGTTCATCGACACGGCCGCTCCGCTGCTCATCCAGTACGCGATCATCGCGGCGACCATGGTGGTGGTCGATCTGATCGTGATGGCGGGCTACACCGGGCTGGCCTCCAAAGTGCTGCGCCTGCTCAAGACGCCTCGCCAGCAACGTCGCATGAATCGCACCTTCGCCAGCCTGTTCGTGGGCGCGGCAGGTTTCCTCGCGACGTTGCATCGCGGTACGGCCTGAAACATGTCGCTTTCGAGCCCTGAGCAGACACTCGTTTTGCTCAGGGCAACCGAAGGCTGAATGTAAGATTCTGTAACAAAAATGGACCTCGACTATTGAGTAGTGCCGTTGCGGCGTTAACAATGCAACGCTTCGCATTCCCGTCGAGACTCTGCAATGCCCGTCCATTCTCGTTTTCTTGCCTGGTTACTGTTGCCGCTCCTGGCGCTGGGCAGCTGCATTGCGCTGGCCGACCCGGTCGAGGGTGCAGCCCAGGCGCTGCATCTGCTCGATTACCTGGGGGCCGATTATCCGGCGACCGTGGCGGACGGTAAGGTTGTGGACACCGTCAAATATCAGCAACAGGTCGATAACCTGGCTGCGTTGCAGGGCCTGGTCGTTGCCTTGCCACAGCGCGCCGAGCGTGATGCTCTGGAGCAGGCGGTAAACCAGCTGAAAAGCGCTGTGGCGGGTCGACAGGACGCTGCGCAGGTCACGCGTCAGGCGCGGCAGTTGAGTGCGAAGCTCGCGCTTGCCTATGAGGTCAGTCAGGCCCCGGCCATTACGCCGGACCCCGCCCGTGGCGCGCCCCTGTACGCTCAGCATTGTTCGGTGTGCCATGGCGAAAGCGGTGCAGGGGACGGGCCGGCAGGTATCGGCCTGGAACCGCCACCCTCGAACCTGCGGGATACCGCGCGGCTGGATCGCCTGAGTCTCTACGATCTCTACAACGCGACCGGGCTGGGTATTGCCGGCACCGATATGCCCGCGTTCGCCGACCAGCTGGACGATCGCCAGCGCTGGGACATCGCGACCTATATCGCCAGCTTCAGCGCACAACCTGTCGCCCAGCCTGCCAAGACCTTCAACCTCGCCGATCTGGCTCGCCAGACGCCGGCCGAAATCCAGGCTGCCGAAGGTCCGGACGCTACCGCCATCTTCCGTGCCCAGCGTGCGCAGCCACCTCAGGTACAGCGCGGCCCGGCGCAACTGCTGGATTACACCAGTGTAACGCTGGACAAGAGCCTGGCAGCCTACAAGGCCGGTGATCGCGAGCAGGCCTATGATTTGTCGGTCGCGGCGTATCTGGAGGGTTTCGAGCTGGTCGAAAGCTCGCTGGATAACGTCGACGCCAACGTGCGCAAAGACACTGAAAAGAGCCTGATGGCTTACCGGCAGTCCTTGCAGGACAGCATGCCGCTACCTCAGGTTGCGCAGAAGCTGGAAGCAGCCAAAGGCAAACTCAAGGAGTCGGCAGACCTGTTGGGCAGCGACGGCCTGAGCCTGTCACTGAGTTATATTTCGGGCCTGCTGATCTTGCTGCGTGAAGGGCTGGAAGCGATTCTGGTACTGGCGGCGATTCTGGCGTTTCTGCGCAACACCGGCCAGCAGTCTGCCGTCCGCAGCGTCAACATCGGCTGGGGCCTGGCGCTGCTGGCCGGGCTGGCCACCTGGGCGCTCGCGGCGTATGTCATCGACGTCAGCGGCGCACAACGGGAATTGCTGGAAGGCGCCACCGCGCTGTTCGCCAGTGTGATGGTGCTCTGGCTGGGGGTGTGGATGCACGACCGTCGTCACGCTGCTGCGTGGCAGGACTACATCAAAAGCAGCCTGGTCGGCGGCGGCGGTCGTTTCGGCTTCGCGCTGCTGGCGTTCTTCTCGGTGTATCGCGAGTTGTTCGAAGTCATCCTGTTCTACGAAACCCTGTGGCTACAGGCAGGCCCTGCCGGGCACGATGCCGTGCTGGCGGGTGGCGCCACGGCGCTGGTGCTGCTCGTGGGCCTGGCGTGGGTCATCCTGCGCGGTTCGGCGAAGCTGCCGCTGTCGCTGTTCTTCGGCATCAACGCTGCGCTGCTCTGCGCACTGTCCGTGGTGTTTGCCGGTCACGGCGTCAAGGCGCTGCAGGAGGCGGGCATACTCGGCACACGGCCGGTGCCGTTCTTCGAGTTCGACTGGCTGGGCATTCACGCCGACCTGTACTCGCTCGGCGCACAGGCGATCGCCCTGATCGCCATTGCAGCGCTGTACGGCAGAAGTCGTCTGGCCGAGAAGCGCAGGCTGCAGACGGCAGACTGACGTTTGCCTGCCAGGGACAAGTGGTGCTCGCCACTTGTCCCTGCTTCCCCCGTAGCATTGTTGCGATTCTGCGTCTTACCTTCCCGCCCTGTACAAAAAACCACCTGTTACTTCTGCCAGTAGACGCCCTTTTTCTTCAGGCCTAGTGTAGCGAAACGCCAACTCGGCTATCGGGTACTGGCGCATTTACCTGACGACGGGGTGGGTGATGGCCAAGTATGAGATTCGGTTGTGGGCTGAAGACATTGAGGAACATGACCATCCTGAAATAGCCATTGAATTTTACGAAAACGATGACCTGCAGGAACACGCCTGGGTCAGGCTGCACCCGCAGGGAAAACACAAGATTCGCGGCGAACTGGGCAGGGATGAGGAGGTGCTGACGGTTCTGGCGCTGGCCTTCAGGAAGAAGGTGTCTGAGTTGGCCGATTGGTGAAGTCTGATCCATGTATGCAACGAGATTTTATGTAAACAGCTGCCAGCACGCGTTGGTATACCGATATCTTTATTAATTAAAGAGGCTTGGAAAATGGCTAACTATGAAATCAGATTGTCTACTGATGAACTGATGGGTGACAGCAGTCCTGAAGTGATGGTGGTGTTCTGGGATAGCAAACTTAAACATGGCAAAGGGGACAAAGGGGGCACTGCATTCGCCAGCTTCGTTACATCTTCGGGTACAGGTAAGGGTTACGACACCGTACGAAGCGAGGTAGACGCCGATGGGGACGGCATGATGGATGCTCGGGACAACACGTTACTGATAGCACTCGCCAACGCATTTGTTGGAATAGATACACTGATAAAACACAAGAAAGTAAAGAGACCGAGTTGATCGCTATACGAGAAGAGGGGCGCTTGTGCGCCCCTGAACACGTTGGCTCGTATTGAAGTCACCCCAGATCAACCGGCTTCTTCAACTTCGGGTTCGGGAAGAACTGCACACCCTGAACCTTGGGATCAGCCGGTTTGACCAACGCCTTGTTGACCCGCGTACCCAACTCCTTCGGTATCGAAATACCCTGCTCGTTGAGCGTATCGCTGTAGCCGCAACTCACGCACTCGCGATGCGGCACGTCGTTTTCGTTCCACATCATCAGTTTGTCAGGCTCGCTACACGCCGGGCAAACCGCCCCGGCGATAAAGCGTTTCTTGGTAATGACTACCGGTGTATCGGTCATGCTGCCGCGTCCTCACTCAAGCCACTGTGACGCAACAATGCGTCAATCGACGGCTCGCGTCCGCGGAAGTCGACGAACAGCACCATCGGTGCCTGCGAACCGCCACGTGCCAGAATGGCTTCGCGGAAGGCGCGTCCGGTTTCAGCGTTGAGCACGCCATCTTCCTCGAATTTCGAGAACGCATCGGCGGACAGCACTTCAGCCCACTTGTAGCTGTAATAACCGGCTGCGTAACCGCCTGCGAAGATGTGCGCGAAGCTGTTCGGGAAGCGGTTGTAGGCAGGCGGACGCATCACCGAGACTTCATCACGAACGCCTTCCAGAACCTCAAGCACGCTGCGGCCATCACCGTGAGTGGCGTGCAGCTCGAAATCGAACATCGAGAACTCCAGCTGACGCACCATCATCAGGCCGGACTGAAAGTTCTTGGCAGCGAGCATCTTCTCCAGCAGATCCTGCGGCAGTGGCTCGCCGGTTTCGTAATGACCGGAGATCAGCGCCAGGCCTTCGGGCTCCCAGCACCAGTTTTCCATGAACTGGCTCGGCAACTCGACGGCGTCCCAGGCCACGCCATTGATACCGGATACACCGGCATGCTCGACGCGGGTCAGCAGGTGATGCAGGCCATGACCGAATTCGTGGAACAGCGTGGTGACTTCGTCGTGGGTCAGCAGCGCAGGCTTGCCGGCAACAGCAGGTGTGAAGTTACACACCAGATTGGCCACCGGGCTCTGCAACGTGCCTTGCGCCGTACGGCGACGGTCACGCGCGCCGTCCATCCAGGCACCACCACGCTTGTTGGCGCGGGCATACAAATCGAAGAAGAAGCGCCCGACGTGCTGACCGTTTTCCTTGATCTCGAACAGACGAACATCCGGGTGCCAGGTGTCGAAGCCTTTCTGCTCGGCAATCTCGATGCCGTACAGGCGTTGAACGATGGTGAACAGACCGTCGAGCACCTTATCGACAGGGAAGTAGGCACGCAGGATTTCCTGGGAAACGCTGTAGCGCTGCTCGCGCAGCTTCTCGCCGTAGAAACCGCTGTCCCAGCTTTGCAGATCCGGGCAGCCCTGTTCGGCGGCATAAGCCTTGAGCTGCTCCAGATCCTGGGCAGCAAAAGGCTTGCTGCGCTTGGCCAGGTCACGCAGGAAGCTCAGCACCTGATCGCTGGACTCGGCCATCTTGGTCGCCAGGCTCAGCTCGGCGTAGTTGGCATAGCCGAGCAATTGCGCGAGTTCCTGACGCAGGTCGAGGATCTGCTCCATGACCGGCGTGTTGTCGTTCTTGCCCGCATTCGGGCCTTGATCCGACGCGCGGGTGGCGTACGCCGCATAGACTTCCTCGCGCAATGCGCGGTCTTCGGCGTAGGTCATCACCGCGTAGTAGCTCGGGAATTCCAGCGTGATCAGATAGCCTTCCAGATCCTTTGCCTTGGCAGCGGCGGCCATCTGCTGTTTGGCAGAATCGGTCAGGCCGGCGAGGGCGGACTCATCGGCGACCAGCTTGGTCCAGGCCTGAGTGGCATCGAGCAGCTGGTTGGAAAACTGGCTGCCCAGCTCCGACAGTTTGCTCTGCACTTCGGCGTAACGCTTCTGCTGCTCGGGCGGCAGATCGATACCGGACAGGCGGAAGTCACGCAGCGACTGCTCCAGAATGGTCTTCTGGCCAACGTCGAAACTGGCGGCCTCGGGGCCATTGGCCAGGGCTTCATAGGCCTGGAACAGCGCGCGGTTCTGGCCCATCTCGGTGGAGTAGGCGCTCAAGGCCGGCAGGCACGATTCATACGCTTCGCGCAGTTCGGCGCTGTTGCACACGGCATTGAGGTGGCTGACGGGGCTCCAGGCAGCGCCCAGGCGGTCGTTCAGCTCGTCCATGGTCAGCACCAGCCCGGCCCAGGTCGGTGTCGAACCCTGTTTGGCGAGGATGTCGGCAATCGCGGCACGGTTATCCGCCAGGATCTGTTCGATAGCAGGTTTGACATGCTCGGCACGAATCGCCGAAAAGGGTGGCAGGTCGTACGATTGCAGAAGAGGGTTGTTCGCGCTCACGGTTTTGCACCTTGCCTTGAAGAAACACTCAGCCATCTTAATTACAATCGACGCCGACCGCAGCAACCAAACCCGCTCTACACGCCTATCACTGCCAAAGAAGGAGCCTATCGTGGCCATTCGCAAGTTTCAGGAGCACACCCCAGCCCTCGGCGAACGGGCCTTTGTCGATCATTCAGCGGTGGTTATCGGTGACGTCGAAATCGGCGCCGACAGCTCCGTCTGGCCGCTGACCGTGGTACGCGGCGACATGCACCGCATCCGCATCGGCGCCCGCACCAGCGTGCAGGACGGCAGCGTGCTGCACATCACCCACGCCGGCCCCTTCAACCCGGACGGTTTTCCGCTGCTGATCGGCGATGAAGTGACCATCGGTCACAAGGCCATGCTGCACGGCTGCACAATCGGCAATCGCATCCTGGTCGGCATGGGCACCACCATCATGGATGGCGCGGTTGTCGAAGACCAGGTGATCATCGGCGCCGGCAGCCTGGTGCCGCCGGGCAAAGTGCTGGAAAGCGGCTTTTTGTACGTCGGTCGCCCGGTCAAACAGGTGCGCGCACTCACCGAAAAGGAAATCGCCTTCTTCCCGTACAGCGCGACTAATTACGTGAAGCTCAAGGATCAGCACCTGGCTGAGGGGTTTGATAAGGGTTGAGGCCCGCTATTAATACTGCGCTCTACACTCAGTCGGCCTTCAATTCTGGCCGAAGGCCGTAGGAGCGAGCCGGGGCGACGCTTCGCTTGTTCGCGAAGACCGCGGTTCAAACGCCCTTTGTGTGGGCGCTGTACCGACCTCTTCGCGAGCAAGCTCGCTCTCACAGGAGCTTCAAGGCATCAACGCCCGCAGCGCCGCCTTGCGCGCCTCGACCGGCATCGCGCCCAACGTCTCCACAGCGCGATAAAACGCCTGCCAGTCGCCATTCACCTGCCTGAACAACGCCTCGAACGCTGGCACCCATTGATCGTAAAGACCAAAAGGCAGCAGTTTGGCGTTGTTCATCGGGCTGTTGATCCAGGCATCGAAACGCTTGTCGCCAGCCCACTGCTCATCCCGCAACGCCCGATAGTCACGGCGCATCCGCTCGAATGCTTCAGCCTTGCGCGCGCGCATCACCTCGGCCGACAGCGGCTGACGATAAAGCGCCTTGAGTCGCTCCCGGGTGTCGAGCACCAACCGGGTAAACTGATCACGCCGCGCCGACTGCGAAACACTCTCCGGCGGTAATCCCCGCGTCGCACGCCATTGCCGCGTACCTTCCTGCTCGACGAAACTGGCGTAGGACTCGTTGAACTCGGTGTCGTCCTTCACATAAAAACGCTGATGCGCCAACTCATGAAAAATCAGCGTGGCCAGACGCTCGTCACCCCAGCCCATCATCGAACTGAGAATCGGATCATTGAACCAACCCAGCGTCGAATAGGCTTCCACGCCACTCAAATACACATCCTTGCCCGCCTGGCGCTGCAACGCCGCCTCGCCACGCGCCCCGCCAGGGCTGTAATAACCGCGATACGCGACACACCCTGCAATCGGAAAACAATGCGTGACCGGCTCCAGCGAGAACTCATCCGTCGCGAACACATTCCACACCACATAAGGGCGGCCCAGATTCGCATACAGGCGGTAACTCTTGTTTTCCGGCAGATGCAAATGCTCACTGGCAAACGTGCGCGCCAACTGCGAACGGGCCAGATGCTCGCGCAAACCCGCATCCCGAGTCGGATCAGCCACGATCTTCTCCACCGGCTCGCGTGCCTGCAGCAACTGCCACTGCCCTTGAGCCAACTGGCCGTAGTAGGAAACGCTGGAGCAGCCGGCAAGCAGCGTGACGGCCATCAGCGTTAGCAGGTGGCGAAGGCGTGGCAGGGAGAATGTGGCCATGAAGGGAAGGGCTTTGGTGGCTTGAGTACGGTGATGTTATGCAGGAGGGGAGTGGGGATGTGCAACTGTTATGAGGATTGAAGGGTATGGAGACTCAAACCAAGGACGAGCTGGAACGTACCAGGCTGTGCGCCCGCGTAAAAAGCTATTTTCATTAGACACAAACAGAAAACCCACCGTGCAGGTGGGCTTTAGGTATTGCTATATCATCTGTCCGTGGGGGGAGGCATAAGCCAGCTAGGCCCTCGGCAAGTGGGCAGACTATAGGGAGATTTGCAGTTGTCGTCAATGTCAGCTTTAGAGGTCGCAAAGGCAATCAGATTATCCATTTCTTCTGCCCGGATTTCGACGTATGAAAACGCAGCGCGCGCGGTGGGCCGGGGTCTTGATGAGGCCGTCACCTTGTATGCCTGGAACGCCCTCGTCTCTGCAGCGTTCCTTACACCTCTACACCTGTGCGAGGTGATTGTTCGTAACGGTGTTGCAGACGCAATCGCTTCGGTTTACGGCCCCGAGTGGCCTTGGAGTCCCGGCTTCGAGCAGAGTTTGCCCAATGTTACAGGTCCGGTTTTCAAGCCAAAACAAGAGCTTGCAAGAGCCATACAGAAATGTGGCACAACCGGCGCAGTTATCGCAGAGTTGAAATTCGTCTTTTGGGAAAAAATGTTCACAAAACGGTTTGAAGGCCGTATCTGGGCTCCTTATCTGTACCGCTTTTTTCCAAACCTCGAAAAGTGCTTCACTGTATCTGCCCACCGAGCAAAGATCGCGGCTGATCTCGAACAAATCCGGTTGCTTCGAAATCGAATTGCTCATCATGAGCCAATCTTTTCACGAAACCTGAGAAGCGATTTTGCCGTTATCCAACGCTTGACCGAAACACGCTGCGCAGTTTCTGCAGACTGGATGAATGGCCAACAGCAGGTCATGTCAACGGTTGCCACTAAACCTTTTTAAACAGAGGTACACCTCGGTGCCAAACCGTCTTTTGATACTGATAACCGCATTCACTCTGGCCACCCTCGCCGGATGTGCCGGTCCCTTGCCTGCCGTCAATCCGGACATGGCGTGGGTCGACATGCGCACCATCACCGGCCAGTTGATCATGGGCGACAAGCTCGATGGCAAGAACACTTATGACGGGCGCTACTTTCAGGTCACGCCGGGCAGCCATGAGTTGCAGGTGCGTTATGACTATGAGTACCGCTCGGGCGGCATGGGGATGATCGGCGATGAGTACACCGAGATCACCTGTTACGTCAGTGTTCGTTACGACCACTTCGCTGCCGGGCAGCGTTATGTGCTGGAGGTACGCTCACTGGCGAACAGTGTCGATGCCTGGCTTTACGATGCAGAGCGCAAGGTGGTGGCCGAGGAGGAAGAAGAGGGCGGGGTGCACTGCATCTGATCAGCGTCCGTTGAGCTGATAGATAATCTTTTTCGTACCGTTGTCGCAACTGCCGACGATCATGCCTGGATCGGTGGCCTCGTCGTTTTTAACGATTTCCAGCGTGTAGGACGTGACGTTGTTGGCCTGGATCTTGGCTTCGATTTCAGCCTTGAGCTGTTCGCAGGATTTCGGTGCCGCCAAGGCGCTGGTTGCCAGCAGGGTGCAGGTCGCTGCCAGAATAAAACGTTTCATGCTCGACTCCTGATCATAATCAAACCATGCGTCAACCAACGCATGACCGATGAAGCAAGCCAGCTTTATACAGCAGATACAGGAGCGCACAAGGCGCCCCCGCAAGGCTGGCTGTGAATCAGCTCAGCAATGTCGCATCCAGGGTAATCTTGGCGTTCAGTACCTTGGAAACCGGGCAGCCTTCTTTGGCCTTTTTGGTCAGTTCGTCGAACTGATCCTGGGTGGCGCCTGGCACTTTGGCCTTGAGGGTCAAATGCACAGCGCTGATCGCGAAACCGCCTTCTACCTGATCCAGCGACACCTCAGCCTGAGTATCGATGCTTTCAGCCTTGAGGCCTGCGTCTCCGAGGATCATGGACAAGGCCATGGAGAAACAGCCTGCGTGGGCTGCACCGATCAGTTCTTCCGGGTTGGTGCCTTTGCCGCCTTCAAAACGTGCCTTGAAGCCGTAAGGTGCTTCGCGCAACACGCCGGTTTCCGTGGAGATGCTGCCGATACCGCTTTTCAGATCACCTTCCCAGTGGGCGGATGCTTTCTTGACGATGCTCATGGTGGCTCCTTTTGGAATGAATTTGGATCGTTGCTGTTACAGCATTCTGAGGATAGACGGCTCTGGAAAGTTCAACCGTCGGAAAGACCTACCGTTTCAGTAGGTTTTTCTACACTGCCCCATTGAAAAGCCGGACTTGCGCCCGCACTGCTGTTTCATCGTGGGCAGCTCCAGCAGCCGGCCCATCACAATTCGAGGAGCTACCCCGGCCTATGAAACGTCTGGCAGATGTAAAAATTTCCACCCTTGATCTGGTGCCGGTACGCCACGACAAAGGGCCCGCCGAATCGCTGCGCAACTCGCTCAACCTCGCCCAGCATGTCGAAAAGCTCGGTTACAACCGCTTCTGGGTGGCCGAGCACCACAACATGGACGGCATCGCCAGTTCAGCGACCGCGGTGCTGCTCGCCTACCTGGCAGGCGGCACGTCGACCATTCGTGTCGGGTCGGGCGGGATCATGCTGCCCAACCACGCGCCGCTGGTGATTGCCGAGCAGTTCGGCACCCTGGCCAGCCTGTATCCCGGCCGCATCGACCTGGGGCTGGGCCGCGCACCGGGCTCCGACCAGATGACTGCGCGTGCCTTGCGCCGCGAGCGCTCCGGCAGTGCCGATGACTTTCCGGACGATGTCACCGAGCTGATGGAATATTTGGGCCCGCGCACGCCTGATCAAAAAGTGATCGCCGTACCCGGTTCAAATACCAACGTGCCGATCTGGCTGCTCGGCTCGAGCCTGTTCAGCGCCCAGCTGGCAGGCATGCGCGGCTTGCCGTATGCCTTCGCCTCGCACTTTGCACCGCGTTACATGCACGAGGCGATTCGCGTGTATCGCAATCACTTCCAGCCATCGGAAGTGCTCGACAAGCCTTACGTGATGCTCGGCGTGCCCCTGTCGGCAGCCGACACGGACGAGCATGCCGAATACCTGGCGACATCGGTCTATCAGCGCATTCTGGCGCTGATGCGTGGGCACAGCCTGATGCAGCGTCCGCCTGTCGAATCGATGGACGGTCTGTGGTTGCCACACGAGCGTGAGGCCGTAGCAAGCTTCCTCGGGCTGGCGATGGTGGGCGGCCCGGACAAGATCCGCGCCAAGCTGGACGTGCTGCTCGAGCAGACCGACGCCGATGAGTTGATCTTCACCTGCGACATGTACGAGCACGAGGATCGACTGCGGTCTTACGAGATCCTCGCGCAGGTCGCACACGGCTAAGCGATTTTCCGAATCGAAAAAAACCAGCCACACACAGAATCGCCCCGGACTGGATGACAGTCCGGGGCGATTCTGTTCGTGAAACCTGCAAACGGGATTAACCGGGCGAACCGGCCTGAGCCGGGCCCGGTTGGCAATCAACCGCGCTGGTAAACGATTTCCTTGGTGCCGCCTTCGCAGGTGCCGACCACTTGCTTGTCGGCTGCGCTGCCTTTCTCGACCACTTCCAGCGTGTAGGACGTTACGCCCTTCGCCTGGAGTCTGGCATCGAGTTCACTTTTCAACTCTTCACATGGCTTGCCTGCCGCGAGAGCAGTGCCTGCAATGCTCAGCAAGCCTACAGCCAACAAAAACTTCTTCATGGGTAATCCCTCTCGTACGGCCAAATGAAGACGCCATCGGAACAGGCGCCCATTGAAATCCCCACGCTCACACAGCGAACGCGTGGCCACATCTGCGTGTAGCGCAAGTTATGGCAATCGGCCAGCCGAAAGGTTCAGATCACCCTCAGCTGTTGGTGATGCGGAAGCCCACTTTCAACGTCACCTGGAAGTGCGCGACTTTGCCGTTTTCGATATGGCCGCGGGTTTCAGTCACTTCGAACCATTCCATCAGGTCGAGGCTTTTGCTGGCTTCGGCCAGGGCATTGTTGATGGCGTCTTCGATGGTGGTCGTGGAAGAGCCTACGATTTCAACTTTCTTGTACGTGTGATGATCCGACATGGCAGTTCTCCTGAGGTCTGAAAAAGACGCGATATAGAGCGCGCTCCCTGCTTCTGTCAGGGGAAGGCGCGCAAAAGTTCAGACCTTTGCAAAAATCCCATCGCACTTTCCAAAAAGCCCGGAGTCCGAAACAACACGCCCACTCATCATTGCAGGAGAAACACCATGGCTACTACGTCACTTCGCAAAGCCTCGTTGCAGAGTATGGAAGCTGAAATCGAGAGCCTTCTGAAGTCCCTCGAGGGCCTGAAAGCCGATGCTACCGACGAGTCGCGCAAGACTCTGAAGAATCTGAAAGCCAACGCTGAAAGCGCGCTGAGCCACTCGCGCAGCCTGCTCAGCGATGTCTACGAAGACGTCAAAGAGAAAACACGCGAAAACGCACTGGCAACCCGTGACTACGCTCAGGAACACCCTTGGACCACCGCTGGCGTTGCGGTAGGTGCCATCGGCCTGATCGCTGCCTACATGCTGTTCAAGCGCGGTAACTGATCAGTTTCTGATCGGTTCCCCGGACCGCTTCAGCTCATTTTTTAACCACTGAGCAAGCTGCTGCGCCCGTCCATCGGCCGCACGTCTGGGTACCCAAAGCGCCAGCTGCGCCGGGGTTTCACTGAACCCCCAAGGCGCAGCCAGGCGACCGGCTTTCAGGTCATCGATGACCAGAGGTTCCGGCGCAATCGCGATGCCAAGGCCCGCCACGGCCGCCTCCAGCAAATAATACAAATGCTCGAAACCCTGCCCGTAATGCAATGACTGCGGGTCGATACCGTTCTGCTGCGCCCAGCTTGGCCACGCCTGCGGACGCGATGTGGTTTGCAGCAATGATTCTTCCAGCAACGCCTCGACAGGTGCATCGCACAGCCGCTCGAATCGCGCGAAGCGTGGGCTCAACACCGGTCCGATCCGCTCGCTTGCCAGTTCGAATACCTGCATGTCTGCAGGCCACGGCGGCTCGGCAAAGATCAACAGGGCATCAAGCCCTGGCCGACGCGGGTCAAGATCACCTTCGCCTGCCGACAAGTGCAGACGCAGGTCCGGCAGCTCGGCATTCAGGCGGCTCAAGCGCGGGATAAACCAGCGCGCCAGCAGGCTCCCCGAGCACCCCAGCACGAACGGTGCATCTGCGCTGCCCTTGCTCAACTCTGCGCACACGCCGCGCAGCCGGTCGAACGCCTCGCCGCTGACATCGCGTAGGCGAATACCTGCATCTGTGAGTTTCAAGCCTCGTCCGTCCTTGCTGAACAGGCTTACACCCAGGTGCTCTTCAAGCACTTTCAATTGGCGACTGACAGCGCCATGCGTCACGTTCAACTGTTCAGCCGCCTGACTGACACTGCCAAGCCGGGCGGTGCTTTCAAAGGCGCGCAATGCATTGAGGGGAGGGAGGTCGCGGCTCATGATCTGTGAGTTTTCCTGACAGGTTGCAGCGATCTTATCGGTTTTCATCCGGCCTTGCGCTGGTTAAAGTGGACCCATTGCCAATACGGCTCAACCTATTCGCCCAATACTGCAACTGGAGCACTTCATGACCCAGACCAATTTCCGCAGCGGCCCCGACGCCAACGGCCTGTTCGGCTCATTCGGCGGCCGCTACGTGGCTGAAACCCTGATGCCGCTGGTGCTCGACCTCAACCGCGAGTACGAAGCCGCCAAGGTCGACCCGGAATTCATCAAAGAAATGGCCTACTTTCAGCGCGATTACGTGGGCCGTCCGAACCCGCTGTACTTCGCCGAGCGCCTGACCGAGTTCTGCGGCGGCGCGAAGATCTACTTCAAGCGCGAAGAGCTCAATCACACCGGCGCGCACAAGATCAACAACTGCATCGGCCAGGTGCTGCTGGCCAAGCGCATGGGCAAAAAACGCCTGATCGCAGAAACCGGCGCCGGCATGCACGGCGTTGCCACTGCTACGGTTGCTGCACGTTTCGGCCTGCCTTGTGTGATCTACATGGGTGCTACCGACATCGAGCGTCAGCAGGCCAACGTGTTCCGCATGAGGCTGCTGGGCGCTGAAATCGTTCCGGTCACTTCCGGCACCGGCACCCTGAAAGATGCGATGAACGAAGCGCTGCGTGACTGGGTGACCAACGTTGAAGACACCTTCTACCTGATCGGCACCGTGGCAGGCCCGCACCCTTACCCGGCGATGGTCCGTGATTTCCAGGCCATCATCGGCAAGGAAACCAAAGAGCAGATGCTGGAGAAGGAAGGTCGTCTGCCGGACAGCCTGGTCGCCTGTGTCGGCGGCGGTTCCAACGCCATGGGCCTGTTCCATCCGTTCCTGGATGACGCCAGCGTGGAAATCATCGGCGTTGAAGCGGGCGGTCACGGCGTCAGCACCGACAAGCACGCGGCCAGCCTGAACGGCGGCGTACCGGGCGTGCTGCACGGCAACCGTACCTACCTGCTGCAGGACGGCGACGGACAAATCACCGATGCGCACTCGATCTCTGCCGGTCTGGACTACCCGGGCATAGGCCCGGAACACGCATTCCTGCACGAAGTGAAGCGCGTCGAGTACGTCAGCATCACCGATGATGAAGCGCTGGACGCTTTCCATCAGTGCTGCCTGCTCGAAGGCATTATCCCGGCGCTGGAAACCGCTCACGCCCTGGCCGAAGCCATGAAGCGTGCGACCAACCTGCGCGACGATCACCTGATGGTCGTGTGCCTGTCCGGGCGCGGTGACAAAGACATGCAAACCGTCATGAACCACATGGCCGCCGCCGAACACACTCAGGAGCAGCTGGTATGAGCCGTCTAGAACATCGTTTCGCCCAGCTTAAAACCGAAGGTCGTGCGGCGCTGGTCACCTTCATCACCGCCGGTGACCCTGGCTACGACACTTCGCTGAAAGTCCTGAAGGGCCTGCCTGCGGCGGGTGCTGACGTGATCGAGCTGGGTATGCCGTTCACCGATCCGATGGCCGACGGCGTGGCGATTCAGCTGGCGACCCTGCGTGCTCTGGACGCTGGCCAGACCTTGCAGAAAACCCTGCAGATGGTCAGCGAATTCCGTGTCGACGATCAAACCACACCGATTGTGCTGATGGGTTACTACAACCCTATCCACCGCTTTGGCGTCGAAGCCTTCGTGGCGCAGGCAAAAGAAGCAGGCGTTGACGGTCTGATCATCGTTGACCTGCCACCCGAGCACGACGCCGAGCTGGCGACGCCTGCACAGGCGTCCGGCATCGACTTCATCCGTCTGACCACGCCGACCACCGACGATGCGCGTCTGCCGCGTGTGCTGGAGCGTAGCTCCGGGTTCGTCTACTACGTGTCGGTTGCCGGTGTGACCGGTGCTGGCTCGGCCACCACCGAGCACGTCACTGAAGCCATCGCTCGCTTGCGCCGCCACACCGATCTGCCGATCAGCGTCGGTTTCGGTATCCGCACCCCCGAGCAGGCCGCGGCGATTGCGCGTCTGGCAGACGGCGTGGTCGTGGGCTCGGCCTTCGTCGACAAGATCGCCAGCGCCGAGTCGCCGGAGCACGCCATCGACGGCGTACTGACGCTGTGCGCGGCACTGGCCGAGGGCGTACGTAGCGCTCGTCGCTGAGGGTAAAGTTTCTGATACAGAGGAATCAAAGCCTGAGCGGCGGCTCTATGTAGCAAGACACAAGGGGTTCATGACCAACGTCATGAACCCCTTTTTGCTGCATCGCGTGAAGCCGAGGAAGCACCATGAAACTGCCAAACCGTTTTATCACCGGACTGGGTATCTTGATGATCAGCGCCAGTCCGCTGCTGCAAGCTGCACCACCTGATCAGCGTGGTGATGGCCCGGACGACAACCGTGGCGTTCAACAGCCGGGGCCGCAGAACAATGGCGGGCATAACGAGCGTGGCAATGACCGTGGACCGGGCAATGACAATGGCAGGGGTCCCGACAAAGGCCCGGCCAACCAGCCAGGCAGACAGGCGCATCAGGACAACCGCGGCGGCAACCGCCCACCGCAGGATTTCGGCCCGGTACGCGAGACCTTCCAGCAACACCGCGACGTCATCGGCCGGGGCCAGCCACTGCCGCCGGGCGTACACATCGCCAAGGGCCGTCCGTTGCCACCTGGTTACGGCAAACGCCTGGACAGCCGCTCGCTGCAATACCTGCCACATTATGACGGCTACGAATGGCGCCGCCTGGGCACCGACGTCGTGCTGATCGCCGTGGGTTCGGGGATTGTGTACGCGATTCTGGATGGTGTGTTGAATTGATGGGGTGCTGACGTCCTTGAATGAGCGGCGACGCGCAAATGTGTGACACGGGGCGTCACGCAAGGCATTCCTCATCGTTATACACAAGTCCGCTTTTGATTCTGGCCGAAGGCCGTGGAAGCGAACCGGGCGACGCTTCGCTTGTTCGCGAAAGGGCCAGTATAATCACCGAAAATGCATCGTCTGAAATACCGTCTTCGCGAACAAGTTCGCTCCCACGCCCTTCGGGCAGAAGCCTGAAAGCGCTGCATTCCCGGTTCTGTGTATAAAAGTGAGCACTACAGCGTGGTAGCGCCGCTCCGGAGGGTCTGCATCCGTCCCTGAAGCGCGGCTCAGCTCAACCCTGCTTCTGGTTAACCCGCGCCAAAAACGTCATCAGCGCCCCTGACACAAAATCCGGATTTTCCAGATTGGCGATATGCCCGGCCTCAGGCACCAGCAAGTAGGGGCAGCCGATCAGGTTCGCCATTTCACGCGTCTCCTCGGGCGGGCGCGGGATGTCTGCATCGCCACACATCACCAGCGTGGTGTCGGCATTCAGTTGCTCGATCAACCCGAGCCGGTCATCACGACCAAAAATCATCCTTCCCAGTGGTACCACGGACTGACGCAACTGCTCGGCATTCATGCCGGCAAGCGCTGTACGAAACGACGTGTACACAGGCGACTGCGGATCAATCCCGGGGCGGAAGAAGATCGGTACAACGATATCCAGCAGCGGCTCAGGAAAGCTCCCGACGTCTTCCAGCTTGTCGAGCAACGAGAAATAGTAGGCTTTCTTGGCCTCGGTCTCTTTGCCCAGATAGGTATCCATCAGCACCAGCCCGGTGATGCGCTCTGGTGCGAGCAGCGCAGCGATTGCGCCCCACATACCGCCGACCGACAGCCCGACGATGCTGCAACGCTCGATATTCAAATGATCCAGCAGCGCCAGCGCATGCCGCGCCAGGTCATCGAGATTGCGCGTGCCCTCAGGAAACCCGCTGGAATCGCCATGACCCCACAGATCCGGCACGATCACCCGATACTGGCTGGCCAGGGTATCAATCTGCGCACTCCACATCGCCTTGTCCCAGAGATAGCTGTGACCGAGCAATACCACCGGGCCCGTGCCCTGGTCGGAATAGTGAAGTGTCTTACCGTCGATGAGTAGATCCGGCATTTCTGATGATCCTATGTTCTGGTCTTTCAGCATTCGGTTCAATCGCCCATGGCAGGCAGCTCATGAGGTTGAAGCGTATACGTGACCATTTTGTTGATGTGCGCGCGGTGATGGACCGAGTGGTCACTTTTCAGCGCGGCAATATTACACCGCAATCGACGGCAATGGCCTACCCGCCAGCGAAACCCCGCTCAACGCCTGCTCGCTGGCCAGCCAGTCCACGAACTGCTGAACGATCTGCACGCGGCGTTTGCGCTGCGGCAGGACCACGTAATAGCCCTGACCTGAAATCGCCGCGCCGGCGATTGGGCGACAGAGCAGGCCCTGATCGAGCAGGTCGTCGACCAGGTGACGCCAGCCGATGGCGATGCCTTGTCCGCCGATGGCCGCCTGGATCAGCAGGGTGTAGTTGTCGAAGCGCAACTGGCCGGGCGCGGGGACCTGGGGGATGTCCAGCGCGCGGAATACGCCCGCCCAGTCGAACCAGTGGTTGATGCTTTCGCCACGCAGGTGCAGGAGTGGAAAGTCGCGCAGCGCATCGTTGGGCAGCGGCGTCTGGCGCCCGGCGAGCAATTGCGGGCTGCACACCGGGAAAACCTCTTCGCTGAACAGCCAGTGGCTTTCGCCCTGTTTGAAGCGCCCGTCACCGAACAGCACGGCAACGTCGATGTCGGCGCGTAACATGCTGTGGGTACGCTCGCTGGTGACCAGGCTGACGTCCACGTCCGGGTTGACCTTGTGGAAACGATGCAGACGCGGCATCAGCCAGTAGGCGGCGAAGGCGAAGTCGGTCGCCACTTGAAGCACTTCGTGCTGGTGGTGTTCGGTGATCGCTATCAATCCGCTGTCGATGGATTGCAGTCCGGCCTGCACATGGCTGAACAACACTTCACCGGCGTCGGTCAATTCGATGCCACGGTAGATGCGGTCGAACAGGCGTGTAGCGAGTTGCTCTTCGAGGCGCTTGATCTGCTGGCTGACAGCGGGCTGTGTCGTGCCCAGTTCGAGGGCTGCCGCGGTGAAGCTGCGCAAGCGCGCCGCGACCTCAAAGGCACGCAGCAGGTCAAGTGACACATCGCCGAAAGATTCAAACATTAGCTGAGCTTATCCTAGGCATTGCTGTGTATGGGCTTTACCCTGAAACGTATGGACTCCATTCTCATACCCGGCACTTTCGCATAACTTTTCACAATGGGACGCAGCGATTACATGAAGCGCAAAAATATTCTGTTCATCATGGCCGATCAAATGGCCGCGCCAATGTTGCCGTTTTACGCCCGGTCCCCGATTCTGATGCCGAACCTGAGCCGCATGGCTGCCAACGGCGTAGTGTTCGACTCGGCGTATTGCAACAGCCCGCTATGCGCACCGTCGCGCTTCACCCTGGTCAGCGGCCAGTTGCCGAGCAGGATCGGCGCGTACGACAACGCAGCCGACTTCCCGGCCGACATCCCCACCTATGCCCATTACCTGCGTGCGCTGGGTTACAAGACCGCCCTCGCAGGCAAAATGCATTTCTGCGGACCGGATCAACTGCACGGCTACGAAGAACGTCTGACCAGTGACATCTACCCGGCCGACTACGGCTGGTCGGTCAATTGGGACGAGCCGGACGTGCGGCCAAGCTGGTATCACAACATGTCATCGGTGTTGCAGGCCGGTCCGTGCATTCGCACCAACCAGCTGGATTTCGATGAAGAAGTGCTGTTCAAGTCCCAGCAGTATCTGTACGACCACGTGCGCCAGGACGGTGATGCGCCGTTCTGCCTGACCGTTTCCATGACTCATCCTCATGATCCGTACACCATTCCCATGCCGTTCTGGGACCTGTACGCCGACGAAGAGATCCCGATGCCGCCGCCGCACGCCAATCAGGCCGCGCTGGACCCGCATTCGCAGCGGCTGCTCAAGGTCTACGACCTGTGGGACAAGCCCATGCCGACCGACAAGATTCGTGATGCGCGCCGCGCCTACTTCGGTGCGTGCAGCTACATTGACCTCAACGTCGGCAAGCTGATGCAGACGCTCGATGAAGTCGGGCTGGCGGAAGACACCATCGTGGTGTTCTCCGGCGATCACGGCGACATGCTGGGCGAGAAGGGCCTCTGGTACAAAATGCACTGGTTCGAAATGGCCTCGCGCGTGCCGCTGGTGGTGTACGCGCCGGGGCAATTCAAGCCGGGAAGGGTCAGCGCTTCGGTGTCGACTGCCGACTTGCTGCCGACCTTCGTCGAAATGGCCAAAGGCAAACTGGACGCCGGTTTGCCATTGGACGGACGCTCGCTGATGCCGCATTTGAAACGCAAGGGCGGGCACGATGAGGTCTTCGGCGAGTACATGGCCGAAGGCACCACCAGCCCGCTGATGATGATCCGTCGTGGCGCGTACAAATTCATCTATTCGGAACAGGACCCGTGCCTGCTGTTCGATGTGAAGAAGGACCCGAAAGAGCAGAAGGACCTGAGCCAGTCACCCACCCATGAAAAGCTGTTCACTGAATTCCTGGCCGAAGCTCGGGCCAAGTGGGACATCCCGGCGATACACCAACAGGTGCTCGCCAGCCAGCGCAGAAGGCGCTTCGTCGCCAAATCGCTGGCAACCGGCAAGCTGAAGAGTTGGGATCACCAGCCACTGGTCGACGCCAGTCAGCAGTACATGCGCAACCACATTGATCTGGACGATCTGGAGCGCAAGGCACGTTTTCCGCAACCTTGACCCTGCCCACACCAAAAAAACCAAAGGGGTACATCAATGAAGAAGTTATCCACAGCCGTTGCGGTCGCGGTCATGACCCTCGGCAGCCTTGCAGCGCAGGCAGAGGACGCCAGTTGCAGTACCGTGAAGATGGCCGATCCCGGCTGGAGTGACATTGCGGCCACCAACGCTATTACCAGCGTGGTACTCGAGGGCCTGGGCTACACGCCCAAGGTCGATACCCTGGCCGTGCCGATTGCCTATGGCGGTTTGAAAGACGGCAAGCTCGATTTGTTTCTGGGTAACTGGATGCCGGCGCAGCAGGGCTTTTACGACAAGTTCGTGGCCACCGGTGATGTGACGCAACTGGCGAAAAACCTGGAGGGCACCGAATTCACCCTGGCCGTGCCGGATTACGTCTGGGAAGCGGGTGTGCATAACTTTGCCGACCTGAATAAATTCGCTGACAAGTTCGACAAGAAGATCTACGGCATCGGTTCCGGCGCACCTGCCAACCTGTCGTTGCAGGAGATCATCAAGAAAAACGAATTCGATCTGGGCAAATGGAAACTGGTGGAATCCAGCGAGACCGCGATGCTGGCCGAGGTCAATCGCAACGTGAAGAAAAAGGCCTTTGTGGTGTTCCTCGGCTGGACGCCGCACCCGATGAACGTGCAGATCAAGGGCATGCACTACCTCAAGGGCGGCGAGAAATATTTCGGCGACACCGGCTCGGTCTTCACCCTGACCCGCAAGGGTTATGCTCAAGCCTGCCCGAACGTCGGCAAGCTGCTGACCAATCTGAGCTTCACCCTGGACATGGAAAACAGCATCATGGCCGAGGTGGTCAACAAGAAGGTCAGCAACAGCGAGGCGGCGAAGGCCTGGATCAAGGCCAACCCGGCGGTGCTGGACAAGTGGCTGGAGGGTGTACAGACCGTTGATGGCAAGGACGGTCTGGCGACGGTGAAGGCCAGGTTGTAGGCGTAAAGCCTTGAGTGCGCTGCGTGGCGAAGGTCTGTGACGCGCAGCGTCACCCAAGGCATTCCTACGCTGGAGCGTGGGGAACGATAGCCATCCAACTATCGTGCCCATGCTCCGCGTGCCGTTCTGGACGCTCTGCGTCCTCTACGTTCAATTCACCCGAGGGACCGATGCGCTGGCTCAATCGCCATAAATTTCTACCCTTTCTCGCCTGGCTGCCGCAGCAGAATCGCGTCAGCGTCGGGCGTGATGCGCTGGTGGGCCTGAGTGGCGCCATTCTGGCGCTGCCGCAATCCATCGCTTACGCACTGATCGCCGGGCTACCGCCTGAGTACGGTCTGTACGCTGCGATTGTTCCAGTCCTCGTGGCCTGTCTGTGGGGATCGTCCTGGCACCTGATCTGCGGGCCGACTGCGGCTATATCCATCGTGCTGTATGCCAGTGTCAGTCCGCTCGCCGTCCCGGCCAGTCAGGACTACATCATGTTGATCCTGCTGCTGACCTTCATCGCCGGTGTGTTTCAATTGTTGCTGGGGATGATGCGCTTCGGTGCGCTGGTAAATTTCGTTTCGCATTCGGTAGTGCTGGGTTTCACGCTGGGCGCTGCGGTGGTGATTGCGCTGGGGCAGATGCCCAATCTGTTGGGCATCGATCTGCCGAGTCAGACCACCGCCCTCAAAAGCCTGACCGCCGTGCTCGAGCATTGGCGTGAAGTCGATCTGTCTTCGCTGATGCTCGGTCTGTTGACCCTGGCACTGGGCATCGGACTCAAGCTTCTGGCGCCTCGCTGGCCGACGCTATTGATCGCACTGGTATCGAGCAGCCTGCTGGTGTGGCTGTGGCCGGCGATGTTCGGCCATGTCCGTGTGGTCAGCGCCTTCGTCGGCCATCTGCCGCCCTTCAGCCCATTGCCGCTGGACCTCGAACTGATCCTCAAGCTGCTGCCGACCGCCGTGGCGGTGGGCATGCTCGGGCTGGTCAACAGCCTGTCGATTGCCCGCTCGCTGTCGGCTCGTTCGCAGCAGATGCTCAATGCCAATCAGGAAGTGCGTGCCCAGGGGCTGTCGAACATGGTCGGCTCGCTGTTCTCCGGCTACCTGTCAGCCGGGTCTTTTACCCGTGCGGCATTGAGTTACGAGGCAGGTGCGCGCTCGCCGCTGGCGGGGGTGTTTTCTGCGTTGTGGGTGGCGTTGTTCGCCGTCGCCGGTGCCTCGTTGATATCGCACATTCCGATCCCGGCCATGGCCGCCTCAATTCTGCTGATCTGTTGGGGACTGGTGGATCGCCGAGGCATTCGTGCGCTGTTCCGCGTCAGCCGCGCCGAGTTTTTCGTGATGGCGCTGACCTGTCTGGCCACCTTGTTGCTGGAGCTGCAAACCGCGATCTACGCCGGTGTCCTTGCCTCGCTGTTCTTCTACCTCAAGCGCACCTCGCAACCGCGCGTCCAGCAATGGCGCGAGGGCGACGAGGAGGTCCTGCGGGTCGGCGGATCGATCTTCTTCGGCGCCAGCCACTACCTGCAGACCCGCCTGCAACGTACCGAAGGTCTGCGAGTGGTGATCGATGCGCAGCAGATCAACTTCATCGATTACTCAGGCGTGGAGATGCTTCATCAGGAAGCCAGACGTCTGGGCCGGCAGGGCAGAGTGCTGGTCCTGCGCAATGCCAGGCCGCAGGTAATCGAAGAACTGCACAAGCTGGAAGGGGCGGAGAAGTGCCCGATTCAGTTTGAGGATTGAGTTGTAACTCATCGCCGCGACGCTCTGCGTTCTACAAAGGTCCCGATAAGCCCGTAGATTTGGCTTCTGCCCGAAGGGCGTGGGAGCGAACTTTGTTCGCGAAAGGGCAGGTATAATCGCCGAAAATTCATCATCTGAAATACCGCCTTCGCGAACAAGCGAAGCGTCGCCCGGTTCGCTTCCACGGCCTTCGGCCAGAATCAAAAGCGGACTTGTGTATAACTCGGAGCATTGGCACGATAGTCCGCAGATAGCCGATCAACCCGCAGCCAGCAATCTGCGCAACTCCGCCAGCACCGGAGCCGACTCCGGACGCACACCGCGCCACAGCAGGAAGGCTTCTGCCGCCTGCTCGACCAGCATGCCCAGACCATCCACCGCCTGCGCCGCGCCGTGCTCGGTTGCCCAACGGCAAAAAGCAGTGGGCTCGTTGCTGTACATCATGTCGTAGCAGAAGGTCACTCCCGGCTGGATGAGGCTGGGCGCAATCGGTGGCAGCTCTCCGGCCAGACTGGCAGAGGTGGCGTTGATGATCACGTCCACCGGCTCTTCAAGCCAGTCGAAGCTGCTGGCGAATACCGGCCCGAGGTCGGCGAACTCCTGCGCCAGTCGCTCGGCTTTCTCGACCGTACGATTGGCGATCACCAACGCAGCGGGCTGTTGCGCAAGCAATGGCTCCAGCGCGCCACGCACCGCGCCGCCTGCGCCCAGCAACAGAATGCGCTGACCACGCAGGCTGCGCGCGCAGTTGACCGTCAGATCACGTACCAGCCCCGCACCGTCAGTGTTATCACCCAGCAGAGTACCGTCGACGAGCTTGCTCAGGGTGTTGACCGCCCCGGCGCGCTGCGCACGTTGGGTGAGGCTGTCGGCCAGGCGCCAGGCTTCTTCCTTGAACGGTACGGTGACGTTGGCGCCACGCCCGACCAGGAAAAACGCCTGAGCGAACGCGGTGAAATCATCCAGCGGTGCCAGCGAGGTTTGGTAATCCAGCGTTTGCCCGGTTTGCTCGGCAAACAGGCGATGAATCAACGGCGACTTGCTATGGCCGATGGGATTACCGAAGACGACGTACTGGTCCATCAGTTTTCCGCCAGCCAGTCGCGGTCGGTCAGGAAATACTCGGTCAGGCGCGCCTCTTCGCTGCCCGGCGCAGCCTTCCAGTCATAACCCCAGCGCACTTGCGGCGGCAGCGACATGAGGATCGATTCGGTACGCCCACCCGATTGCAGACCGAACAACGTGCCGCGGTCATACACCAGGTTGAACTCGACGTAGCGACCACGACGAAATTCCTGAAACTCACGCTGCTGCACCGTATAGGCCGCTGCCTTGCGCCGCCGGACGATCGGCAGATACGCATTGATGAACGCATCACCGATGGCACGAATGAAGGCGAAGCTGGTGTCGAAATCCCACTGGTTCACGTCATCGAAAAACAGACCGCCGATGCCGCGCGGCTCGTCGCGGTGCTTGAGGTGGAAGTAGCTGTCGCACCAGGCCTTGTAACGCGGGTAAACATCATCGCCGAAGGGCGCGCAGGCGCGCTCGGCAACCCGGTGCCAGTGCACGCAGTCTTCCTCGACGCCGTAATAGGGCGTCAGGTCGAAACCGCCACCGAACCACCAGACGGCCTCTTCACCTTCCTTCTCTGCAATGAAGAAGCGCACGTTGGCGTGGGACGTCGGCACATGCGGGTTGTGCGGATGGATCACCAGCGAAACGCCCAGCGCCTCGAAACCACGCCCGGCCAGTTCAGGCCGATGAGCGCTGGCAGACGGCGGCAGATTGCTGCCGAAAACGTGGGAAAAGTTGACACCGCCTTTCTCGATGACCGTGCCATTCTCGATCACCCGCGTGCGACCACCGCCGCCCGCCGGACGCGTCCAGGCATCTTCCATGAAGTGTGCGCTGCCATCTTCCTGTTCAAGCGCAGTGCAGATACGGTCTTGCAGGTCGAGCAGGTAGGCTTTTACGGCCTCGGTACGGGTACTCATGAGGATCCCTTACGGCTGACGTCAAACGGCTGAGCCCCCGCAGCAAAAGAGGCGCAGGCAAATTGGCGCGTAGCATACCATCGGCGGCGCGGGCTGGCAGTTGACGAAGGTCCGGGGAAGGAGTCCGATGGGGGCTTTCGTGGCTTGTTTTAACCATCAAGGAGAGAGCACATGGCAAAGCGTATCCAGTTCAGCGCTGTCGGAGGACCCGAGGTTCTTGAATATGTCGATTTCGAGCCGGAGGCTCCGGGGCCGCAGGCGGTGGTGGTGCGTAACAAGGCCATTGGCCTGAATTTCATCGATACCTATTACCGCAGCGGGCTGTATCCGGCGCCGTCGCTGCCTTCCGGCCTCGGTGCCGAAGGGGCGGGGGTGGTCGAGGCGGTGGGGGCCGAGGTGACGCGCTTCAAGGTCGGTGATCGTGTCGCTTACGGCACCGGGCCGCTGGGGGCGTACAGCGAAGTGCACGTGCTGCCTGAAGCGAATCTGGTGAAGCTGGCTGACTCGATCAGTTTCGAGCAGGCCGCAGCCCTGATGCTCAAGGGCCTGACGGTGCAGTATCTGCTGCGTCAGACGTATCAGGTAAAGCCGGGCGAGATCATTCTGTTTCACGCCGCTGCGGGCGGCGTGGGCTCGCTGGCCTGCCAATGGGTCAAGGCGCTGGGCGCCAAACTGATCGGCACGGTCAGTTCGCCGGAGAAGGCCGCTCACGCCAAGGCGCTGGGTGCCTGGGAAACCATCGATTACAGTCACGAAGACGTCGCCAGGCGCGTGCTGGAGCTGACTGACGGCAAGAAATGCCCGGTGGTCTACGACGGGGTGGGCCAGGACACCTGGCTAACGTCGCTCGACTGCGTGGCGCCACGCGGGCTGGTGGTGAGCTTCGGCAATGCGTCCGGGCCGGTCTCGGGCGTGAATCTCGGGATTCTGGCGCAAAAGGGTTCGGTGTATGTCACTCGCCCGACGCTGGGCTCTTACGCCAACAATGCGCAGAACCTGCAGGCCATGGCTGACGAGCTGTTCGACATGCTCGCCAGCGGCAAGCTCAAGGTCGACGGCATTCAGCAGTACGCCCTGAAGGACGCCGCCAAGGCGCAGACCGAGCTGTCGGCCCGGCGCACCACTGGCTCGACCATTCTGATCCCTTGATCGTCTACCACTGAACCCGCGCTGTGTGCGCCAGCGTCAGCCGGCGCGCACGATCTGCGCAGTCGCGATATCGCGTATCACGCTGGGGTTTCGACGGCCGCCCAGGCTGCCGCCGAGAACCCCGTCGATCTGCCCGCGGAAGTACTGCTCGACGCGCAATCTCGAACGCGCGGCAGGGCGACCCGCCGGGTTGGCGGAGGTGGAGATCAACGGACCGACCAGCGCGCACAGTTCACGCACAGTAGGGTGATCGGTAACACGCAGCGCCACGGTTTCGTGAATGCCGGTGATCCACTCGGGCAGCAGGTTCTGATGCGGTACCAGCCAGGTGTTGGGCCCAGGCCAGGTGCTGGCCATGCGGTCGAGCCACAATTCGGGGAAGTCTTCGAACAGGAAGTCGAACTGGCGAATGTTGTCGGCAATCAGGATCAGGCCTTTTTCCACCGGCCGTGACTTGATCGCCAGCAGACGATAGACCGCTTCTTCATCCCATGGATCGCACCCCAGCCCCCAGACTGCCTCGGTCGGGTAGGCAATCACCGCACCGGCTCGAATATCCTGAGCGGCTTGTTGCACTCGCCAACTGCTGACCATTGTTTGTCTCTCCACTGAATCTTGGGGGCAGTTTAACCTCAGGGCGCTCTGGCGAACCATCGTCCTGCTTCACAGCTTATGCGTCCGTCCAGTTCCAGCTCGGTCAGGCCTGCCAATATCTTGGGCAACGGCCAGCCGCATGACGCCGACAGGCCCTCGCTGGTGTGCGGTGCGGCGTGCAGCAGCGCCAACAGTGGATGATCGCAAGGGGCAGGCTTCGCCGGCGTGACAGGGTCGATGCCGGGCGCAACACGTTTCCAGTGCTGCAGGCCTTCAAGAATGTGCTCGACGGTCTCGACCAGTGTCGCGCCGTCACGTATCAACTGATGACAGCCCTTGGCGCCAGGGTGATGAATCGAGCCGGGTATCGCGTACACCTCTCGTCCATGCTCCGCGGCCAGTCGCGCGGTAATCAACGAGCCGCTGGCGACACTGGCCTCGACCACCAGTATGCCCAGCGACAGGCCGCTGATGATTCGGTTACGTCGCGGGAAGTTGCTGGCCTGCGGTTCGGCGTCCAGCGGGAACTCGGAAATCACTGCGCCGCCCTGGGCCGCCATCTGCGCGGCAAGGGCGCGATGCTGCTGTGGATAAAGTTTTTCGAGCCCGGTGCCAAGCACGCCGATTGTAAGCCCACCGACATCCAATGCGCCCTGATGCGCGGCGCCGTCAATACCTCGTGCCAGGCCGCTGGTGATCACAAAACCGGCAGCCGCCAGGCTGCGCGCAAAAGCGCTGGCGGTGTCCAGCCCGGGTCGGGAGGCGCGACGACTGCCGACCATTCCCAACTGCGGACGCTCGAGGATCGAGGGTCGCCGGCAATGAAGATCAGCGGAGGTGGATCAGCGATCTGCGCCAGCAATGCGGGGTAGCCAGGGTCGTCCCACATCAGCAAATGCTGGCCCGGACGCTCCAGCCAGGCCAGTGCGGCACTGGCGCCATCACGTACTAAAGGGTCACGACGCGCCTCGGCACAGGCACCAGGAATGCCCAGTGCACGCCATGCGCTGGCCGGCGCACTGAGCGCCGACGAGGCCGAACCGAAGGCTTCAATCAGCCTGGAAAAGCGTTTCGGCCCTATCTCGGGCAAGCGGTGCATGCGCAAACGCGCTTCCAGCTCTGCGGGCGAAGAGGGGGCATTTTCGAACAATGGCATGAGATCGTCCCTGATCCATCGTGCATCCCGAATGATGCACAAACCTGTGGATAACTCTGTTGACAACAATTTGATAAGTGTCTGGTTCGTCACACAAATCCGTGTCAGATCTGAAACATGCGTCTACGGGTTGCGAACCTTGTCCATGATGGCCAAAGATCGGTTGGCTTGCAGGACCAAGGCGTAACTAAGCTTGTCGTAGGTACGGAAAACCATCAGCAGGCCGGCCCGTTCGTCGGGGATTTTTACCAGCTCACCAGTGATTCGGTCGCGCACGGTTTCGCTGGTCTTGTAGATCGCCAGCACGTTGCCCTCAGTCAGGCCGTCGCGTTTGCCCTTGTCGAGCGTGACCACATCCAGCACGCTGACCTGAGTGACGCCGCGTGGCACATCCAGAATCAAACCTTCTATCGGCGCCTGCGGAGCGCTGGGCAAAAACGTCGAGTTGATGGCCCGCTCTTCGCTGCTGAACAAACGATCGCCCAGACGCACTTCCTGCGTGGAGCGCTGCAGAATCAGGGTCGAGACGTCACCTTCGGTGGCAACCACCTCGGCGCTACCGACATCATCGGCGTTGATACCCAGTACTTCCTTGGTCTCTGGATCAATGTAGGTCTTGCCCTGACGGAAGATGCCGTAGACGCTGTGCGACGGGTCAAGCGCGCCCCGTGCATAGGCGCGATCACCGTTGCCACTGAGCACGCGCTCGGCATTGCCCGCAACGATGTAGGGCGCTTTTTCGAACTGCTCGACGCTGTCGACAATCCGATTGTTGATCAGGAATGCGTTGATCGCGCCCAACGGAATGCTCGGAATGGCTTCGACCATCGGCGTACTGCGCACAAGCGGTGACAATTTGATGGTGCCGCGCGACTCGCCGCGATTGAGCGTCACACGCGGCTGACCATCGACCCAGGTCAGCGCAAGGGTGTCACCAGGGTAGATCAGGTCGGGATCATGGACTTGCGGATTGGCCCGCCAGATCTCGCGCCATTTCCACGGTTCACGCAAGAACTTGCCGGAAATATCCCAGAGTGTGTCCCCGGCGACAACGGTGTAGCTCTGCGGATAGCCTTCCCTGAGTTGCACTTGCGCCTGCGCAAGACCGCTGGCAGTCAGCAGCAGCAGGGCGAGTAGTGATTTCCTCATGCGGTGAATCCCTTTATCATGTTGCCTCACGCGAACCCTAGAGTCCTGTCCTGGGCTGCCTGCCTTGAACTCCCGGGCCCGGCACCCAACATTGACTTTACCTTAACAGTGCAGCTCTTACGTATATGGCCATTCTAAACATCCTCGAATTTCCCGATTCGCGCCTGCGCACCATCGCCAAACCTGTGGCGATGGTAGACGAAGGCATTCGCCAGTTGGTCGACGACATGTTTGAAACCATGTACGAAGCGCCAGGTATCGGCCTGGCCGCGACTCAGGTCAATGTCCACAAGCGCGTGGTCGTCATGGACCTGAGCGAAGACCGCAGCGAACCGATGGTCCTCATCAATCCTGAAATCGAAAAACTGACCGATGAAATGGATCAGTATCAGGAAGGCTGCCTGTCGGTCCCCGGTTTCTACGAGAACGTCGACCGTCCGCAAAAGGTCCGCGTCAAGGCGCTGGACCGTGACGGCAAGCCTTACGAACTGGTTGCCGAGGGCCTGCTCGCCATCTGTATCCAGCATGAATGCGATCACCTGAACGGCAAGCTGTTCGTCGATTACCTGTCCAACCTCAAGCGTGACCGGATCAAGAAGAAGCTCGAAAAGCAGCACAAGCTCAACGCCTGATCCGTCGTTACCCCAAAAGGCCTGAACAGGCCTTTTTTTATAATGAGAACTGCATGACTGAGCCACTGCGCATCGTCTTCGCCGGCACCCCGGAATTCGCCGCCGAACACCTCAAGGCCCTGCTCGACAGCCCTCACCAGATCGTTGCCGTGTACACCCAGCCCGATCGCCCGGCCGGTCGTGGACAAAAGCTGATGCCCAGCCCGGTCAAGCAACTGGCGCTGCAACACGACGTACCGGTCATGCAGCCGCCCACACTGCGCGATCCTGCTGCGCAGGCTGAACTGGCAGCGCTGCAACCGGATTTGATGGTGGTCGTCGCCTACGGCCTGATCCTGCCGCAAGTGGTGCTGGATATTCCGCGCCTGGGCTGCATCAACAGCCATGCGTCGCTGCTGCCGCGCTGGCGCGGCGCCGCGCCGATTCAGCGCGCGGTGCAGGCCGGTGATGCAGAGAGCGGCGTAACCGTGATGCGCATGGAAGCGGGCCTGGACACCGGGCCGATGCTGCTCAAGGCCGTTACCCCGATTACCGCGCAGGACACGGGCGGCACGCTGCATGATCGCCTGGCCGAACTCGGTCCGCCTGCTGTGTTGCAGGCCATTGCCGGTCTGGCAGACGGTTCGCTGGTCGGCGAGGTTCAGGATGACAGCCTGGCCAACTACGCCCACAAACTGAACAAGGACGAAGCGCGTCTGGACTGGACACGTCCGGCCGATGAGCTTGAGCGCCTGGTCCGCGCCTTCAACCCCTGGCCGATCTGTCACAGCACGCTGAACCAGGAAACCCTGAAAGTCCTGGCCGCCGATGTGGCCGAAGGGCAGGGCGCGCCGGGGACGATTCTTGGCGCCAGCAAGGATGGACTTATCGTCGCCTGCGGGCAGAACGCGCTGCGCCTGACCCGTCTGCAATTGCCGGGCGGCAAGCCACTGAACTTCACCGACCTGTTCAACAGCCGCCGCGAGAAGTTTGCCATCGGCACGGTGCTGGGCCAATGAACCCGCGTCTGGCCGCCGCCAAGGCACTGGCTGCCGTGCTCAGCGGCAAGGCCTCGCTGAACAGCTCGTTGCCTACTCAACTGGACAAGGTCGAGGTGCGTGATCGTGGCCTGACGCAGGACCTGGCATTCGGCACCGCGCGCTGGCAGCCACGCCTGTCGGCACTGGCGGCCAAGCTGCTGCAAAAGCCCTTCAAGGCCGCCGACGCCGACGTTGAAGCCTTGTTGCTGGTCGGCCTTTATCAGCTGTTCTACAGCCGCATTCCGGCCCACGCCGCCATCGGTGAAACCGTGGGCTGCGCCGACAAGTTGAAAAAGCCCTGGGCCAAAGGCTTGCTCAACGCCGTGCTGCGCAATGCGCAACGTGATGGCGAGGCGCTGCTGATCGAGCTGGAGCACGACCCGGTGGTGCGTACGGCCCACCCGCGCTGGCTGCAGAAAGCCCTGAAAGCCGCCTGGCCGGAACAGTGGGAAGCCATCTGCGCGGCCAACAATGCGCACCCGCCGATGATCTTGCGCGTCAACCGACGCCACAACCGTCGCGATCAATACCTCGAACTGCTCAACACTGCAGGCCTGCAGGCCAGTGCGTGCACCTTCAGTCAGGACGGCATCCTCCTCGCCGAGCCGTGCGATGTGCGCTCGCTGCCCGGTTTTGCCGAAGGCTGGATCAGCGTGCAGGACGAAGCCGCGCAACTGGCCGCCGACCTGCTGGAGCTGGCCCCCGGGCAACGGGTACTCGATGCCTGCTGCGCACCGGGCGGCAAGACCTGCCATTTGCTGGAAGTGCAGCCGCAACTGAGCGGCGTGGTGGCGGTGGATCTGGAAGCCAAGCGTCTGGTGCGCGTGCGTGAAAACCTCGATCGCCTGGGTCTGGATGCCGAGCTGATTGCCGCCGATGCACGCGAGACAGCGCAGTGGTGGGACGGCAAACCGTTCCAGCGCATCCTGCTCGACGCACCGTGCTCGGCGACCGGCGTGATTCGTCGTCATCCGGACATCAAACTGACTCGTCAGGCAGATGACATCGCCGCGCTGGCGGCCTTGCAGGGCGAGCTGCTCGACGCGTTGTGGCCTACGCTGCAGGTAGGCGGCATGCTGGTGTACGCGACCTGCTCGACACTGCCGACCGAAAACACCGACGTCATCGAGGCGTTTCTGGCGCGTACCTCCGGAGCCAGAGAGCTGGACATCGCCGGGCAGGCCGGACAGCCGCCCGCGGGTATCAAGCAAGCCCATGGTCGCCAGCTGCTGGCCCAGCAAGGCGGCCACGACGGTTTCTACTACGCCAAACTGATCAAGATCGCGGCGGCGCGGGAGTAAGCGCGTGAAAATCATCATTCTGGGTGCAGGCCAGGTAGGCGGTACGCTGGCCGAGCATCTGGCGGGCGAAGCCAACGACATCACCGTGGTCGACACTGACGGCGACCGGTTGCGCGATCTGGGCGACCGCCTTGACATCCGCACCGTGCAGGGCAAAGGCTCCTACCCGGCGGTGTTGCGTCAGGCCGGCGCGGACGACGCCGACATGCTGGTCGCGGTGACCAGCAGCGACGAAGCCAACATGATCGCCTGTCAGGTGGCTCACACGCTGTTCCACACGCCGACCAAGATTGCGCGCATCCGTGAAGCGGCGTACCTGACACGCGCAGGCCTGTTCGATAAAAACGCGATCCCGGTCGACGTGCTGATCAGTCCGGAGCAGGTCGTCACCAACTACATCAAGCGTCTGATCGAGTACCCCGGTGCGCTGCAGGTGATCGACTTCGCCGAAGGCAAAGCGCAACTGGTCGCGGTCAAAGCCTACTACGGCGGCGCGCTGGTCGGTCAACCGCTGCGCCAGCTACGAGCGCATATGCCGAATGTCGAAACGCGCATCGCGGCGATCTACCGCCGCGACCGGGCGATACTGCCGAATGGCGACACGGTCATCGAGGCCGACGACGAGGTGTTCTTCATCGCCGCCAAGGCTGATATTCGCGCCGTGATGGGCGAGCTACGGCGCCTGGACGAGAACTACAAACGTATCGTCATCGCCGGTGGCGGCAACATCGGCGAGCGGCTGGCTGAGGCCATCGAAAGCCGCTATCAGGTGAAGATCATCGAAGTGAGCCCGGCGCGCTGCCGCTATCTGTCGGAGCACCTGGACAGCACGGTGGTGCTGCAGGGCAGCTCATCGGACCGCGACCTGCTGCTGGAAGAAAACATCGGCAACACCGACCTGTTCCTGGCGCTGACCAACGACGATGAAGCCAACATCATGTCGTCGCTGCTGGCCAAGCGTCTGGGCGCACGCAAGGTGATGACGCTGATCAATAACCCGGCCTATGTCGATCTGGTGCAGGGTGGCGAAATCGACGTTGCGGTCAGCCCGCAACTGGCGACCATCGGCACGCTGCTGGCCCACGTGCGCCGCGGCGATATCGTCAGCGTGCATTCGCTGCGACGCGGTGCAGCCGAAGCCATCGAGATCGTCGCTCACGGCGACTCGAAATCCAGCAAGGTCGTCGGCCGCGCCATCAAGGACATCAACCTGCCGACCGGCACGGCAATCGGCGCAGTGATCCGCGACGAACAGGTGCTTATCGCCCATGACATCACCGTGATCGAGTCCGGTGACCATGTGATCATGTTCCTTGTGGACAAGAAATGCATTCGCGATGTCGAGCGGCTGTTTCAGGTCGGCCTGAGCTTTTTCTGAACCGCTCCTGAACAGGGTATGACCCTGACTGAACCTCTTGCCGACGCGCCCTGTCGGCAACGCTCGTCGACTCGGGCGAATTCTCTCTGAGCCCGTGTATCTCAGACACACGAGCTTCATGCCTTCACGGGCTTTATGAGAGAGAACACACCCATGTCCGAATCGGAAAATTCCCCGGCCCCGCTTCAGGGATCACAGACCGACGGCACGCCGGCGGGTGGCTGGCCCGCGCTCAGTGCGGTCAACAAGCACCTGTTGCACCAGCATGTGCTGATCAAGGGCAACCGCACGCTGATGTCCATGAACAAGCCTGGCGGCTTCGACTGCCCCAGTTGCTCCTGGCCAGACCCAAAGAAGCCGCACACCTTTGAATACTGCGAGAACGGTGCCAAGGCACTGGCCTGGGAATCGACCAAGAAACGCGTGACCCCTGAGTTCTTCGCCCGGCATACGGTCAGCGAACTGGCGACCTGGAGCGATCACCAGCTGGAAGCAGAAGGCCGTATTACCGAGCCGATGCGCTACGACGCTGCCAGTGACAAATACCTGCCCGTCACCTGGGACGAGGCGTTCGCCGAGATCGGCGCAGAGCTGCGCGGCCTGAGCGACCCGTGGAAGCTGGAGCTGTACACCTCCGGGCGCACGTCGAACGAAGCCGCCTTTCTGTATCAGCTGTTCGGTCGCCTGTACGGCATGGCCAACTTTCCTGACTGCTCGAACATGTGCCATGAGACCACCACAGCGGCGCTGCCCGAGTCGATCGGGGTCGGCAAAGGCACCACGACGCTGGAAGATTTCGAGAACGCCGACGCGATTTTTATCATCGGCCAGAACCCCGGGACCAACAGCCCGCGCATGATGTCCGAGCTGCACGCCGCCGCGCGCCGGGGCGCGAGCATCATCTCCTTCAACCCGCTGCGGGAGAGGGCGCTGGTACGTTTTGCGGCGCCGCAGGACCCGCGCGACATGCTCAGTCTGCATGGGGTGGAAATCAGCTCGCAGTACCATCAGGTCAGGATCGGCGGCGACATGATCGCCCTGCAAGGCGTTTGCAAAGCCGTGATCGAAGCTGATGACGTGGCGCAGCGTGAAAACCTGCCGCGTGTACTCGATGTGGCGTTCATTGAAGAACACACCCATGGTTTTGAGCAGTACGCCGATTATTGCCGGCAGTTGCCCTGGGACATCATCGAGCGCCATTCTGGTTTGACGCGTCAGGCCATCGAAGAGGTGGCTGCGGTTTATAAGCGCTCGAAGGGGGTCATCTGCTGCTGGGGGATGGGCGTCACTCAGCACAAGCGTGGTGGTGATGCCACGCAGCAGATCATCAACCTGCTGCTGTTGCGCGGCAACATCGGCAAGCTCGGCGCGGGGGCTTGCCCGGTACGTGGACACTCCAACGTACAGGGCGACAGGACGATGGGCATCTATGAAAAGGCCGGCGAACCGTTTCTGGCCAGCATGAGCAAGGTGTTCGGTTTCGAAGCGTCCCGAAAAAAAGGCCATGCCGTGGCCGAGACCTGCGAAGCCCTGCTGCGTGGCGAGGTGGAGGCGCTCATCTCCATGGGCGGCAATTTCTTCCGCGCCATCCCGGACACCGATGTGATCTGCCCGACCGTCAGCCGCCTGAAAATGACGGTGCTGGTCAACACCAAGCTCAACCGCAGCGCGACAGTCCATGGCCAGAAGGCCTTTCTGCTGCCGTGCGTGGCGCGTTCGGAGCGCGACCTGCAGAACGGCCTGGCGCAAACCATTACGGTGGAGGACTCGATGTCGATGGTGCATGGTTCGACCGGCATGCTGGAGCCTGCGTCGAAACATCTGATTTCCGAAATCGCCATCATTGCCGGTATCGCCAAAGCGACGCTTGCGCCCAATCCCAAGGTGGACTGGGACAGCTATGTGGGCGACTACGCCAGGATTCGCGACAAGATCGAAGAAGTGCTGCCCGAACAGTTCTATGACTTCAATCAGCGCATCCTCGAACCTGGAGGGTTCCGTCTGCCCAATGCTGCCAGTGAGCGCAAGTGGGACACCGAGTCGGGCAAGGCCAACTTCCTCTTTCCCGAAGGCATCTACGACGAAGACGACACGCCGCCGGGCGCCGAGCATTTGCAGTTGATGACGATCCGCAGCCATGACCAGTTCAACACCACGGTGTATTCCAACGATGACCGTTATCGGGACATATTTGGCGACCGCATGGTGGTGATGCTCAACCCGCAGGACATCGAACGCCTGGGGCTGAAGGCAGGGGACTACATCGAGTTTCAGACGGCGCTCGACCCGACTACGGCGCGGCGTGCAGCGGGTTTCAAGGTCATACCCTACGACGTGCCGCAGGGTTGCTGCGCCGCGTACTACCCGGAAACCAACGGCCTGCTACCACTGGCCAACCGGGATAAACACGGCAACACCCCTGCGGCCAAATCCATCCCGGTGAACCTGGTGCGAATGAGTCCGGAAGGGACTCAGGTGGCGCTGGAGCGACGCGGATTGATTGCGGCGGCCAGTTGAGGGAAACACTATCGTGCCCATGCTCCAGCGTGGGCACGCCGTTCCGGATGCTCCGCGTCCGGTCTTTCCTAATACCAGCGCGCTTCGCCTGGCGGACGTTTCTTGAAGCGCTTCATGGTCCACATGTACTGGCTCGGGTACGCCCGCACGTATTTCTCGACCACTTTGCTCATCGCCGCTGCCGAGGTTTCGGTGTCGGTGCTGTACATGGCTTCCGGAGCCGCTTCGAGTACCACTTTGTAACCCGAGCCGTCCGGCAGGCGCATGGCGTGCAGGAATACGCCGACTGCCTTGCCACCGGCCAGCATGTTCGGTACGAACTTGCTGGTCAGGGCCATGGTGCCGCAGAAGGGCACGAAGATGCCGGCTGATTCGGCCGGCTCCGGATCGGCCGGAATACCCACCGAGCCGCCTTTGCGCACTTCCTTGATGACACTGAGAATGCCTTCCTTGGTTGACGCCGCCACGCGGTTGCCCAACTGCACACGCTGCTTGCGCAACAGGTCGTCCACGGCTTTCAGCTTGGGTGGACGATAGAAAATGATCGGCTTGCACTGGCTGCAGTAGAAGTGATTGAGCACTTCCCAGTTGCCCAGGTGACTGGTGATGCCAACCACGCCCTTGCCGGACGCCAGCGCGTCCTTGAGCACATCGAGCCCTTCGACTTTACGCACCAGGTCGATCGATTTCTGTGCCGGCCAGATCCACGCACAGGCGCTTTCGGTCAGGGTCTTGCCGATGTCCATGAGGCTGCGGCCGACGAGCTTTTCCAGCTCCGGCTCGCTCAACTCGGGAAAGCACTTGGACAGATTGATCCGCGCCACTTCCCGCGAACGGTTGGGCAGCTTCCACATCAGCCAGCCAATCGCGGTGCCTGTCCACTGCACCGCGCGCCACGGCAACAGCGCAAACAATCGCAACGCCCCGACCATTACGGCGCCTTTGAACTTATCCACAGATGACTCCCAGATTCTCGAGGCGGGTAGTGTAACCGTCAGCGGCTCAGGATCGCATACCGATCGCAATCGACAGTGTGGTCCATGACCATGCCGCTGGCCTGCATGTAGGCGTAACAGATGGTCGGGCCGACAAAGGTGAAACCGGCCTTTTTCAGTGCCTTGCTCATCGCTTCGGCCTCGGCGGTAATCGCCGGGACTTCGCTGCGGTCCTTGAAGTGATTGATCTTCGGTGTACCGCCGACAAACGACCAGAGCAGCGCGACCGGATCTTCCAGCGCCAGCCAGGCCTGCGCATTGGTGCGCACCGCCTTGAGCTTGAGGCGGTTGCGGATGATGCTCGGATCAAGCATCAGCGCCTCTATTTCAGCATCGCTCAACTGCGCCAGGCGCTCAACGTCAAAGCCGTGCAGCACTTCGCGATAACGCGCCCGCCGCTTGAGAATCGTGATCCACGACAGCCCGGCCTGGAACCCTTCGAGCAAAAGCAACTCGAAGAGCTTCTGCGCATCGCGCAGCGGCACTCCCCACTCCTGATCGTGATATGCGATGTACAGGGGGTCTTCGTTGCACCAAAAGCAGCGTGTCATAGGGCTCCCAACGAGTGGACGTGCGGCCGAATCGGGTATACTCCCGCTCTTTGAATCGCAGCCCAGCACAGGTGAAATTTGTGAGCCAGCCTACGCCAGCCGTGCGTACCTTCCAAGACTTGATCCTCGCCCTCCAGCAATACTGGGCAGAACAAGGTTGCGTGGTACTTCAGCCCTACGATATGGAAGTAGGCGCCGGCACGTTCCACACTGCCACGTTTCTGCGCGCCGTAGGCCCGGAAACCTGGAACGCCGCTTACGTACAGCCAAGCCGTCGCCCGACTGACGGCCGTTACGGCGAAAACCCGAACCGCCTGCAACACTATTACCAGTTTCAGGTGATTCTCAAGCCGAACCCGGACAACTTCCAGGAACTGTACCTGGGCTCGCTCAAGCACATCGGCCTCGATCCGCTGGTGCACGACGTGCGCTTCGTCGAAGACAACTGGGAATCGCCGACGCTGGGCGCCTGGGGTCTGGGCTGGGAGATCTGGCTCAACGGCATGGAAGTCTCGCAGTTCACCTACTTCCAGCAGGTCGGTGGTCTGGAGTGCTACCCGGTCACCGGCGAAATCACCTACGGCCTCGAGCGTCTGGCGATGTACCAGCAGGGCGTGGACTCGGTCTACGATCTGGTCTGGGCTGACGGCCCGTTCGGCAAAGTGACCTACGGCGACGTGTTCCACCAGAACGAGGTGGAGCAGTCGACCTACAACTTCGAACACGCCAACGTCGACAAGCTGTTCGAGCTGTTCGACTTCTACGAAAGCGAAGCCGCACGCCTGATCGAGCTGGAGCTGCCATTGCCCGGCTACGAAATGGTCCTCAAGGCCTCGCACACCTTCAACCTGCTGGATGCCCGTCGCGCGATTTCCGTGACGGCGCGTCAGCAATACATCCTGCGCGTACGCACGCTGGCCCGCTCGGTGGCTCAGGCCTACCTGCAGGCCCGGGCCCGTCTCGGCTTCCCGATGGCGCCGCCCGATCTACGCGATGAAGTGTTGGCCAAGCTGGAGGCAGCGCAATGAGTGCTCAAGATTTTCTGGTCGAACTGGGCACCGAAGAACTGCCACCCAAGACCCTCGTCTCGCTGGCCGATGCGTTTCTCGCCGGTATTGAAAAAGGCCTCGCAGGCGCAGGTCTGACCTACAGCGCCAAACAGGTCTACGCCGCACCGCGTCGTCTGGCCGTGCTGATTACCGCACTGGCCACGCAACAACCGGATCGCAGCGTCAACCTCGACGGCCCACCGCGTCAGGCAGCGTTCGATGCCGACGGCAACCCGACTCAGGCCGCCCTGGGCTTCGCCAAGAAGTGCGGCGTCGACCTGAGCGAAATCGATCAGAGCGGCCCGAAACTGCGTTACAGCCAGACCATCCTCGGCAAGCCGACGACGTCGCTGTTGCCAACCATCGTCGAAGACTCGCTGAACGACCTGCCGATTGCCAAGCGCATGCGCTGGGGTGCTCGCAAGGAAGAGTTCGTGCGGCCGACCCAGTGGCTGGTGATGCTGTTTGGTGATCAGGTCGTCGATTGCACGATCCTCGCCCAGAGCGCGGGTCGTCATTCCCGCGGTCATCGCTTCCACCATCCGCAAGACGTGCGCATTTCCTCGCCTGCCGGTTACCTCAGTGACCTGCGCGCCGCTCATGTACTGGCCGACTTCAACGAACGTCGCCAGATCATCAGCAAGCGCGTCGACGAACTGGCCACCCAGCAGGAAGGCACCGCCATCGTGCCGCCAAGCCTGCTGGACGAAGTGGCCGGTCTGGTCGAGTGGCCGGTTCCGCTGGTGTGCTCGTTCGAAGAGCGCTTCCTGGAAGTGCCTCAGGAAGCCTTGATTACCACCATGCAGGACAACCAGAAATATTTCTGCCTGCTGGATGTCGACGGCAAGCTGCTGCCGCGCTTCATCACCGTGGCCAACATCGAGAGCAAGGACCCGGCACAGATCATCGCCGGTAACGAGAAGGTGGTGCGTCCACGCCTGACCGACGCCGAGTTCTTCTTCAAGCAGGACAAGAAGCAGAAGCTGGAAACCTTCAACGATCGTCTGAAGAACGTCGTGTTCCAGGCGCAGTTGGGCAGCGTGTTCGACAAGGCCGAGCGTGTGTCGAAACTGGCCGCTTACATCGCACCACGCATCGGCGGCGACGCCCAGCGTGCTGCGCGGGCCGGTCTGCTGTCCAAGTGCGACCTGTCGAGCGAGATGGTCGGCGAGTTTCCGGAAATGCAGGGCATTGCCGGTTACTACTACGCCAAGGCCGACGGCGAACCTGAAGACGTCGCACTGGCGCTCAACGAGCAGTACATGCCACGTGGCGCAGGTGCTGAGCTGCCGACCACGCTGACCGGCGCTGCGGTGGCGATTGCCGACAAGCTCGACACGCTGGTCGGGATCTTCGGTATCGGCATGCTGCCCACCGGCAGCAAGGACCCGTACGCCCTGCGTCGTGCAGCACTGGGCATCCTGCGTATCCTGATCGAGAAGAAGCTCGACCTGAACCTGGTCGAAACGGTGAAATTCGCTGTCACGCAGTTCGGCGCGAAGATCAAGCCGGCCGGTCTGGCGGAGCAGGTGCTCGACTTCATCTTCGATCGTCTGCGTGCGCGTTATGAAGACGAAGGCGTCGACGTGGCGGTGTACCTCTCGGTACGTGCCCTGCAACCGGCTTCGGCGCTGGATTTCGATCAGCGCGTCCAGGCGGTCCAGGCCTTCCGCAAACTGCCACAGGCCGCTGCACTGGCCGCAGTGAACAAGCGTGTATCGAATCTCTTGAGCAAGGCCGAGGGCAGCATTGCCCAGACCGTCGAGCCCAAGTATTTCGACAACGCCAACGAGTTCTCGCTGTACTCGGCCATCCAGCAGGCCGATCACGCGATCCAGCCTATGGCTGCCGAGCGTCAGTACAGCGAATCGCTGGCGCGTCTGGCGATGTTGCGTGAGCCGGTCGATGCGTTCTTCGAAGCCGTGATGGTCAACGCGGAAGACGCCAACGTGCGTGCAAACCGTTATGCCCTGTTGTCGCGCTTGCGCGGCCTGTTCCTCGGCGTCGCCGACATCTCGCTGCTGGGCTGACAAGGAGTCGCTGTGAAACTGCTGATACTTGATCGGGATGGCGTGATCAATCATGACTCCGACACTTACATAAAGTCGGTGGCGGAGTGGCTGCCCATTCCTGGCTCGATCGAAGCTATCGCAGCGCTGAGCAAGGCCGGCTGGACGGTGGCCGTCGCCACCAACCAGTCGGGCATTGCCCGAGGTTATTACGATCTGGCCACTCTGGATGCCATGCACGTGCGCTTGCGCAAGCTGGTGGCAGAGCAGGGCGGCGAGCTCGGTTTGATCGTCTACTGCCCGCATGGGCCAGACGATGGCTGTACCTGCCGCAAGCCAAGACCCGGCATGCTGCAGGCCATCGCCCGTCATTACGCAGCGGACCTCAAAGGTCTCTGGTTCGTGGGCGACAGCAAGGGTGACCTGCAGGCCGCATTGGCCGTCGATTCTCAGCCTGTGCTGGTGATGACCGGCAAAGGACGCAAGACGATGGAAGGCGGAATGCCGGCAGGCACATTGATTTTTGACGATCTGGCGGCAGTTGCCGCAGAACTTATCCACAACAGCGCTCACTGAACAGTCAGCTCTTCAGGTTCAGGACGCTCAAGGAGCGGGCACCTGCCCGTACGGTAAACGTAACTATGTCGATCATGCAGGCAATCAGGACCTTCTTCTTTTACCTGTTGCTGGGCACCAGCTCGCTGTTGTGGTGCACGTTGAGTTTTTTCATTGCGCCTTTTCTGCCGTTCAAAGCCCGCTATCGCTTCATTAACGTCTACTGGTGCCGCTGCGCCATCTGGCTGACCAAGGTGTTCCTGAACATCAAGGTCGAAGTGACTGGCGCTGAAAACGTCCCGAAAACCCCTTGCGTGATCATCTCCAATCATCAGAGCACCTGGGAGACCTTCTTTCTGTCGGCGTATTTCGAGCCGATGAGTCAGGTCCTCAAGCGTGAACTGCTGTATGTGCCGTTCTTTGGCTGGGCGATGGCAATGCTGCGCCCGATCGCCATCGACCGCGAAAACCCGAAAGCCGCACTCAGGGAAATTGCCAAGAAGGGCGACGAGCTGCTCAAGGATGGCGTCTGGGTATTGATCTTCCCGGAGGGCACACGCGTGCCTTACGGCCAGGTCGGAAAATTCTCTCGCGGCGGTACTGCACTGGCAGTGAACGCTGATCTGCCTGTGCTGCCTGTCGCGCACAACGCAGGCAAGTACTGGCCTCGCGACGGCTGGGCGAAAAAACCAGGCACCATTCAAGTGGTTATCGGCGAGCCGATGTATGCAGAAGGCACAGGCCCACGCGCCATTGCTGCGTTGAATGACCGTGTACAGACCTGGAATGAAGACACACAACGCGCGATGGGTTCGCCTGTCGAGCCTGCAGCAACCCCCGAAAAAGTCCCGGCGTGATTTTGTGGATAACCTGTGTACGGATTTTGGAAAAACGGTTGAAACCAATGGTAAGCCTCTAATTACGCTGCTTATTTCTAAAAGCGATTAACACGTAAAAAACGTGCATAAGTTTTGGTGACGTATAAAAAACCGACCTTTTAGAGGTCGGTTTTTTTATTGGCGTGCGATTGACCACGGTCAGGGCAGTACCGGCGAACAGCAGTGGAATATGAGTCTGGATCAGGACAGCAAGCGGGCGTTGAGCAATAACTGCATCACCGAAGCACAGCTCGACATCAGCCAAGATCGACGGGTTGGTTTGCCGTTCGTCACCTCTATCTAAGCAGCATCGAGCAGAACGCTACTCACGTTTGAAGTCAGCTCAAAGGGGTGGTGTTATCGAGTCTCTCAACGGCCAGTAGTCTTGTTCTTAAGTGGCCGACCCTGCCAGACCCCACACACCGTATCTAATGTGTGCAAAAAACCCGGGAACCCAACTCACTCAATTCATCACTCACTGCAAAGGATCGCGAAGACTCCACTCGCGAATGCCATACACCCGTAAAGTCGTATAGAGAGCTGAGACCACCATGCCAAGTATTTCCAATGCTGCCTCCATCCAGCGACATCCCGGTATCCAGGATGTCACCGCGCCTGCTGAATTTACCTCAATCCCTTCCGTGGGCGAAAAGCTTGGAAGCGGAAGTCAGAAGGACGTTTATCATTCTCGGCAGGATCCACGGCAATGCATATGCCTGATCCGGCCAGACACAACCGGGATTATTTCCGGAAATGAATACGCAGCAAAAGAGCTAAAGATGACCAAACACCTGAAAAACCTCGGGTTTCCGGTCGTTGATGCACACGCCTTAGTCAAATACGATAACAAGGTCGGGATAGCGAAAGACTACATCCATCATGCGCTGGACTCCGAAGACGTTATCCATAACCGTAAACACATTCCAACCGACATGGCTTTCAATAAAAACGTTATGAAGGACTGTGATGAGATCATATCCAGACTCAGAACCCATAGCCTGCACATTGAAGACTTACAGTTCCTGATCGATGGGTATGGTCGGGTGCGAATCAATGACCCAAGAGATGTGATCCGGTCGTCGCCAGAAAAAAGCATCGCTAAAGTTCGAGACTTGCGCGCCATTGCGTTGAACAACCTGCTGGACGACAGTGATTAAAAGGCCCTGAATAGCCTCAGATGACGCAGGTTGCATTTTGTAGAAACAGGGAAGGGGGCAGCGCCGTCGACTGACGAGCAGGCCAAACTCCACAAACAAAAACCCCGGCTTTCGCCGGGGTTGGTGTTCGATCACGCTTTCATCAGAAGTCGAGGTTGGACACGGCCAACGCATTACTTTCAATAAAGTCACGGCGTGGCTCGACCGCATCACCCATGAGGGTGTTGAAGATCTGGTCAGCGCCGATGGCGTCTTCGATGGTGACTTTCAACATGCGGCGCACACTCGGGTCCATGGTGGTTTCCCACAGCTGGTCCGGGTTCATTTCACCCAGACCTTTGTAGCGCTGGATGGTGTGGCGCTTGGTGCTTTCGGCCATCAACCAGGCGAGGGCTTCCTTGAACTCGTTGACGGGCTTCTTGCGCTCGCCACGTTGCACGTAGGCACCTTCTTCCAGAAGCGTGCTGATCTGCGCGCCCAGAGCGGTAACGGTCTTGTAGTCGTTGCTGCCGAAGAAGTCGCGGTTGAAGGTGACGTAGTTCGACAGGCCGTGGGAGATCAGTTCGACCTCTGGCAGCCAGACATTACGTTCACGGTCTTCACGCAGGCTGGCCTTGTAGACCAGACCCGACTTCTCGCCGGTGCGCAGACGCGCGTCGAACAGTGCCAGCCAGGCTTGCATGCCCTCGTGATCCGACAGTTGCTCGAGGGTGATCGGCGGCAGGTAGACGAAGTGCTCGGTCAGTTCCTGTGGGTACAGACGCGACAGGCGCTTGAGGGTCTTCATGACCATGCGGAAGTCGTTGACCAGCTTCTCCAGCGCGGTACCGGAGATACCCGGTGCCGATTCGCTGAGGTGCAGGCTGGCGTCTTCAAGGGCCGACTGGGTCATGTATTCTTCCATGGCCTCGTCGTCCTTGATGTACTGCTCCTGCTTGCCTTTCTTGACCTTGTACAGCGGCGGCTGAGCGATGTAGATGTAGCCACGCTCGATCAGTTCGGGCAACTGACGGAAGAAGAACGTCAGCAGCAGGGTACGGATGTGCGAGCCGTCGACGTCAGCATCGGTCATGATGATGATGTTGTGATAACGCAACTTGTCGATGTTGTACTCTTCACGGCCAATACCGCAGCCAAGCGCAGTGATCAAGGTGCCCACTTCCTGCGAAGAGATCATCTTGTCGAAACGCGCTTTTTCAACGTTCAGGATCTTGCCCTTGAGCGGCAGGATGGCCTGAGTTCTACGGTTACGCCCCTGCTTGGCTGATCCGCCAGCAGAGTCCCCTTCCACCAGGTACAGTTCGGAGAGGGCAGGGTCTTTCTCTTGGCAGTCAGCCAGTTTGCCCGGCAAGCCAGCGATATCCAGTGCGCCTTTACGACGGGTCATCTCACGCGCCTTGCGCGCAGCTTCACGGGCACGGGCTGCGTCGATCATCTTGCCGACAACCGCTTTGGCTTCGTTCGGGTTTTCCAACAGAAAGTCGGAGAAGTACTTGCCCATTTCCTGTTCGACAGCCGTTTTGACTTCGGACGAAACCAGCTTGTCCTTGGTCTGCGAACTGAACTTCGGATCAGGCACCTTGACCGAAATGATCGCAGTCAGACCTTCACGCGCGTCATCGCCAGTGGTCGCGACCTTATGCTTCTTGGCCAGACCTTCCTGCTCGATGTAGTTGTTCAGGTTACGCGTCAGCGCAGAACGGAAACCCACAAGGTGAGTACCGCCATCACGCTGCGGAATGTTGTTGGTGAAGCACAGCAGGTTCTCGTTGAAGCTGTCGTTCCACTGCAGAGCAATCTCGACACCGATACCGTCATCACGCTGAATGTTGAAGTGGAACACTTCGTTGACCGGCGTTTTATTGGTGTTCAGGTACTCGACGAATGCGCGCAGACCGCCTTCGTATTTGAACAATTCTTCCTTACCGCTGCGCTCATCCTTGAGGACAATGCCAACACCGGAGTTCAGGAAGGACAGCTCACGAATCCGCTTGGCCAGAATGTCCCAGCTGAAGTGGATGTTCTTGAACGTTTCAGCGGAAGGCTTGAAGTGGATCTGAGTGCCTGTGCTGTCACTTTCACCGACGATCTTCATCGGTTCCTGTGGAACACCATGAACATAGGTCTGTTCCCAGATCTTGCCGCTACGGCGAACCGTCAGCAACAGAAGCTCTGAAAGGGCGTTAACCACAGAGACACCTACACCGTGCAAACCACCGGATACTTTGTAGGAGTTGTCATCAAACTTACCGCCAGCGTGGAGCACGGTCATGATGACCTCGGCTGCCGATACGCCTTCTTCTTTATGCACGTCTACCGGAATACCGCGGCCGTTGTCGCGCACGGTGATAGATTCGTCTGGATGGATGATGATGCTGATGTCGTCGCAATGGCCTGCCAATGCTTCGTCGATCGAGTTATCAACCACCTCGAACACCATGTGGTGCAGACCGCTGCCATCGTCTGTATCACCGATGTACATTCCGGGACGCTTGCGTACGGCATCAAGTCCTTTCAGCACCTTAATGCTGGACGAGTCGTACGTTTGGTTTTCGCTCATGCAATCACTCCCGATGGTCGTGGGTCTGGGTGATACGGCCTTGTTCCACGTGGAACAAAGCGACTGGCGTTTCCGTCTGCCAGCCTTCCCTCAAAAATTCTTGATCTACACAGGTGATAAACACCTGGCAGCGTAATTCTTCCAGCAAGCGGCAAAGCGCGCGTCGATGGTTGTCATCCAGTTCGGAGGGCAAATCATCTACCAGGTAAATACACTGGCCTCGACGAACCTGGCTGACCAGATGTCCCTGAGCAATACGCAGCGCGCAGACCACCAGCTTTTGCTGACCGCGAGACAGAATATCTGCCGCATTGTGCGCGCCTAATCTAAGGCGCAGGTCAGCTCGCTGTGGTCCGGCCTGGGTGTGGCCCATTTGCTGGTCGCGGTGGAGGGAAGAGGCAAGCACTGTACTTAGCTCTTTTTCCTTGTCCCATCCCCGGTAGTAGCTCAGGGTCAAACCTTCAAGCTCAACAAGTTCGCTCAAAGTCTGTTCAAAGACTGGCTTCAATGCCTTGATATAAGCCCGGCGGAACTCGTCGATCTCGTCACTTGCCGAGCACAGCTCACGGTCCCATGCCGCCTGTGAAGCGGCGTCAAGTGTACCATGCCGAAGCCACGAGTTTCGCTGCTTGAGGGCCTTCTGCAGGCGCTGCCACGTGGCCATAAAGCGAGGTTCCACGTGGAACACTCCCCAATCCAGAAACTGCCTGCGTATCTTCGGCGCACCTTCGAGCAATCGGAAGCTGTCGGGGTTGATAAGCTGCAGCGGCAGAATTTCTGCAAGCTGCGCGGCGCTTCTGGCGTTCTGCCCGTCGATACGAATCTGGAACTCGCCTTGGCGGTCACGTGAAACACCCAGATTGCTGTGTCCACCTTGCGCAAGATCGACCTGCCCGAAAACCGTACATGACGGCTGTTCGTACTGAATGACCGGAAGCAGGCGACTGCTACGAAACGAGCGCGCGATGCCCAGCAGATGGATAGCTTCCAGCACGCTGGTTTTGCCACTGCCGTTTGCGCCGTAGAGGATATTGATACGCGGGGAGGGGGAGAGGGTCACCGGGTGCAGATTGCGCACCCCGGTGACCGAGACGCGACTAAGAGACATCTAGGTTGCGCTGGACATGAAGTTACAGACGCATCGGCATGACAACGTAGGCGGAGTCGTCGTTATCGGACTCTTGCACCAGGGCGCTGCTATTGGAGTCGGACAGGATCAGGCGCACCTGTTCGGTGGTCATGACGCCCAGCACGTCGAGCAGGTAGCTCACGTTGAAACCAATCTCCAGCGAATCACCGTTGTACTCGACGCTGATTTCTTCTTCTGCTTCTTCCTGCTCAGGGTTGTTGGCCTGAATCTTCAATTGACCGCTGGCCAGTTGCAGACGGATGCCGCGGTACTTCTCGTTGGACAGAATCGCCGTACGGCTGAACGCCTCACGCAGTGCCTGACGATCACCGAGCACCAGCTTGTCACCACCTTTAGGCAGCACGCGCTCGTAGTCGGGGAACTTGCCATCCACCAGTTTGGAGGTGAAGGTGAATTCGCCAGTGGTCGCACGAATATGATGCTGGCCCAGAACGATACTGACCGTGCCGTCTTGCTCGGTCAGCAGGCGCGCCATTTCGAGAATACCTTTACGTGGAACGATCACCTGATGGCGATCGGCATGTTCGATATCGGCAGACATCGAGCACATGGCCAGGCGGTGGCCGTCGGTAGCCACTGCGCGCAAGATACCGGCGCTTACTTCCAGCAACATGCCATTGAGGTAGTAACGAACGTCCTGCTGGGCCATTGCAAAGCTGGTGCGCTCGATCAAGCGGCGCAGTTTGCTCTGCACCAGAGTGAACGTCAGCGAGCCCGGACCTTCTTCGACGGTTGGGAAGTCATTGGCAGGCAGAGTCGACAGGGTGAAGCGGCTACGACCGGCCTTGACGATCAGTTTCGAGTCGTCGAGCTTGATGTCGATGAGCGCATCGTTCGACAGGCTCTTGCAAATGTCCATGAGCTTGCGCGCAGGAACCGTGATCTCTCCAGGTTCGGCAGGCTCTTCCAGCTGGACGCGGCCAACCAGTTCGACTTCCAGATCCGTACCGGTCAGCGACAGTTGCTGACCTTCGACGACCAGGAGAACATTGGAAAGAACCGGCAAGGTCTGGCGGCGTTCGACGACGCCGGCGACCAATTGCAGGGGTTTCAACAGGGCTTCGCGTTGAATGGTGAAATGCATGGTCTAGTCCCTTGCCTTGATGAGCTGCACTGGCGTTATCACGTAGTCAGAGTGCGCAGCAGGTTCTTGTAGTCCTCGCGGATATCCGCATCGGATTCCTTGAGCTCGTTGATCTTTCGGCATGCGTGCAAGACAGTCGTGTGGTCACGGCCACCAAACACATCTCCGATTTCCGGAAGACTGTGGTTGGTGAGTTCCTTGGAGAGCGCCATCGCGACCTGGCGAGGCCGGGCGACAGAGCGGGAACGACGCTTGGACAACAAATCGGAGATCTTGATCTTGTAGTACTCGGCGACGGTGCGCTGAATGTTATCCACACTGACCAGCTTGTCCTGCAACGCCAGCAAGTCCTTCAGCGACTCGCGAATCAGCTCGATGGTGATGTCGCGGCCCATGAAGTGCGAGTGAGCGATGACGCGCTTGAGCGCACCTTCCAGCTCACGGACGTTGGAGCGAATTCGCTGGGCAATGAAGAACGCTGCGTCATGAGGCAGATCGACCTTGGCCTGATCTGCTTTCTTCATGAGGATCGCGACGCGGGTTTCCAGCTCCGGAGGCTCGACGGCAACTGTCAGGCCCCAGCCGAAACGCGACTTGAGTCGCTCTTCAAGGCCTTCGATTTCCTTGGGATAGCGGTCGCTGGTCAGAATGACCTGTTGCCCGCCTTCCAGCAGCGCGTTGAACGTGTGGAAAAACTCTTCCTGCGAGCGTTCCTTGCGAGCAAAAAACTGGATGTCATCGATCAGCAGCGCATCGACTGAGCGGTAGAAGCGCTTGAACTCGTTGATTGCATTGAGCTGCAACGCCTTGACCATATCCGCAACGAAGCGCTCCGAATGCAGGTACACGACCTTGGCGTTCGGATTCTTCTTCAGCAGGTGGTTACCCACAGCATGCATCAAGTGAGTTTTACCAAGACCGACACCGCCATAAAGGAACAACGGGTTGTAGCCATGCTTGGGGTTGTCGGCAACCTGCCAGGCGGCAGCACGTGCCAGCTGGTTGGACTTACCCTCAACGAAATTCTCGAACGTGAACGTACGGTTCAGGTAACTGGTGTGCTTGAGCGCACCTTCTACCTGGACGGTGCGCTGTTCTGCGCGAGCGGGCGCTTGTTGCGAGCTGGCACCCGCCATCGGATCAAAGCTGTCACGCGACGGCTCGTTGTGTGCTGCAACGTTCTGGACCGGTGCCGGCGTCGCTACGGCAGCAGCTGGCGCCGCCGTGGCAGGAGCCGGTGCCGAGACGCTGCTGACCGAATTGGCAGACAGCGCCTGGGAGGCTGCAGCGGCCAATGGCGCATTCGGAGCGGCACGGGGTGCGGAGCTGCGCTTGCTTCCTATTAATAAGGAAAGAGCAGGGGCCATGCCTTGACCGTGTTCGCCAAGAAGCTCGAGCAGACGACCAAGGTACTTTTCGTTGACCCAGTCGAGAACAAAACGATTGGGTGCATACACACGCAACTCGTCGCCTTCGGCTTCGACCTGTAGCGGACGGATCCAAGTGTTGAATTGCTGGGCAGGCAGCTCGTCGCGCAAAAGCTCCACGCACTGCTGCCAAAGTTCCACTGACACGGATATCCCCTGAGTTGAAAGCCGGTGAGGCAAAAACAGCCGCCATTGTAACGACCCAGAGGCGACTTATCCACATGTAGCTTGATCACAGAGAGCTATAAATCAACGATTTATGCATGAACCTCACGACAAACGGTCAACGCGTAAGCTCTGTGGATAACCCATCTTCAGCCCATTGCATAAGTCAGGCTTGAACTCTGTGCATAACTCGCCTGTGGATAAAACAGCGTTCCATGCACAGCTTTTCCGAAGGTCCGGCACAGGCAGGGCACCGTTTCTCGACAACCTTTCTGACCTCTGTACACATTGAATAACAAGGGCTGTGAGCTGTTATCCACAGAAAATCTCTGCGTAAGAGTTATAAGCTTTATAAAGAAGCTTTAAATACTCTCTTCTTTTTATTTCTATAACCGGAGCGGATTAGGGTAGCGGTGAATGAGAGGAAGAGGACGTTCAGCTATAAAAAGACGCCTATGAAGAAAAGCTGGTTGGAAATTGACCTGCGGGCCCGCTTTCTCTAGAATCCCCGGTCTCTTAAAACGGGGGCCATTCCGGCCCGTAGTGGACGAACCAGGTAACACGCCATGAAACGTACTTTCCAACCCAGCACTATCAAGCGCGCCCGCACCCACGGTTTCCGTGCACGCATGGCCACCAAAAACGGCCGCGCAGTTCTTTCGCGTCGTCGTGCCAAAGGCCGTAAGCGTCTGGCAGTTTGATAAATCGGCACAGGAGGTGAGTCGAGACTTCAGTCGGGAAAAGCGTTTGCTCACTCCCCGGCATTTCAAGGCAGTCTTTGACTCCCCTACCGGCAAGGTTCCGGGGAAAAATCTCCTGCTCCTTGCGCGCAACAACGACCTCGATCATCCCCGTCTGGGGCTTGTGATAGGTAAAAAGAGCGTGAAGCTCTCCGTCGAGCGCAATCGTTTGAAACGCCTGATGCGCGAATCATTTCGCCAACACCAAGACAGTTTGGTCGGTTGGGATATCGTGATCGTCGCGCGTAAAGGCTTGGGTGACGTAGAAAACCCTGAACTGATTCAGCATTTCGGCAAGCTCTGGAAACGTCTGGCGCGTAGCCGACCCATTCCGGAAGAAAAATCCGAACCTGCAGGGGTAGACAGTCCAGATGCGTAAACTGGCACTCGTTCCGATCCAGTTCTATCGCTATGCCATTAGCCCGCTGATGGCCAGTCACTGTCGTTTCTACCCCAGTTGCTCCTGCTACGCGTATGAAGCCATCGAAAATCATGGCCTTTCGCGCGGTGGCTGGCTGTCAATTCGTCGTCTTGGTCGCTGTCACCCATGGAATCCCGGTGGTTATGACCCGGTTCCAGCTGTCCCCACCTCCCGTTCTTCTTCGATGGCCGAGTAATCATGGATATTAAACGCACGATCCTGATCGTCGCCCTGGCAATCGTGACCTACGTCGGGGTTCTGAAATGGAACCAAGACTATGGCCAGGCTGCCATGCCGACCCAGAATGTTGCAGCCAGCACCGCCGCACCGGGTATTCCGGATACGGCCGCTGGTACTAATGGTTCTGCAAGTGCCGATGTTCCAAGCGCAAACGCTACGGCCAATACGGCTGCAGCACCTCTTGAAACTCCGGCCGTAGCCAGCAAAGACCTTATCCACGTCAAGACCGATGTGCTCGATCTGGCGATCGATCCGGTGGGTGGCGACGTCGTTCAGCTTCGTTTGCCTCTGTACCCGCGTCGTCAGGATCGTCCTGACGTTCCGTTCCAGTTGTTCGACAACGGCGGCGAGCGTACTTTTCTGGCACAAAGCGGCCTGACCGGGACCAATGGTCCTGATGCACGCGCTGCCGGTCGTCCGGTTTACACCTCCACACAAAAGACTTATCAACTGGCTGACGGCCAGGACACGATGGTCGTGGATCTGAAATTCTCGGAAAACGGCGTCAATTACATCAAGCGCTTCACCTTCAAGCGTGGTCTGTACGACCTGGTCATGACTTACGTTGTGGATAACCAGAGCGCACAACCCTGGTCCGGTAATCTGTTCGCGCAATTGAAGCGCGATGCCAGCTCCGATCCTTCTTCGACGACTGCTACCGGCACCGCTACCTATCTGGGCGCTGCCCTGTGGACTGCGGCCGAGCCGTACAAGAAAGTGTCGATGAAAGATATCGACAAGGGCCAGGTCAAGGAAACTGTCCAGGGCGGTTGGGTTGCATGGTTGCAGCATTACTTCGTGACTGCGTGGATTCCGGATCACAACGCAACCAACGCCGTTCAGACCCGCAAAGACAGCCAGGGCAACTACATCATCGGCTTCACCAGTCCGACTCTGTCGGTTGCACCTGGTGCACAAGGTGAAACCAGTGCCACCCTGTACGCAGGTCCGAAAAGCCAGGCGGTACTCAAAGAGTTATCCCCAGGCCTGGAGCTGACCGTCGATTATGGTTTCCTGTGGTTCATTGCCCAGCCTATCTTCTGGCTGCTGCAACATATCCACGCCATTCTCGGTAACTGGGGCTGGTCGATCATCGTTCTGACCATGCTGATCAAAGGCCTGTTCTTCCCGCTCTCCGCAGCCAGCTATAAGTCGATGGCACGTATGCGCGCAGTGGCTCCGAAGCTTGCATTGCTGAAAGAGCAGCATGGCGATGATCGTCAGAAGATGTCCCAGGCAATGATGGAGCTGTACAAGAAAGAGAAGATCAACCCGTTGGGTGGATGCTTGCCGATTCTTGTGCAAATGCCGGTTTTCCTTTCGCTGTACTGGGTACTCCTGGAAAGCGTGGAAATGCGTCAGGCACCATGGATCCTGTGGATAACCGACCTGTCGATCAAGGACCCGTTCTTTATCCTGCCGATCATCATGGGCGCGACCATGTTCATTCAGCAGCGTCTGAACCCGACTCCGCCGGATCCGATGCAGGCCAAGGTCATGAAAATGATGCCGATCATTTTCACGTTCTTCTTCCTGTGGTTCCCTGCCGGTCTGGTTCTGTACTGGGTTGTGAACAACACCCTGTCGATCGCTCAGCAGGCTTACATCACTCGCAAGATCGAAGCGGCTACCAAGAAAGCAGCTGCCTGATCTAACCTGTGAATAAGTTCTACAAGACGCCCCCTCGTGGGGCGTTTTGCTATCCGTCATTTGCCCGGGAGCCGGAGCATGAACGTTCCTCGTGAAACCATTGCCGCCATCGCCACAGCCCAAGGGCGTGGCGGTGTCGGTATCGTCCGGGTGTCAGGTCCTCTGGCGGGCAAGGCCGCCGAAGCCATTATCGGCCGGACCCTCAAGCCCCGATTTGCCCACTACGGCCCCTTTGTCGACGATGCCGGACAGGTACTCGACGAAGGCATCGCGCTGTATTTTCCGGGACCTAACTCATTCACCGGCGAAGACGTGCTGGAACTTCAGGGTCACGGTGGTCCCATCGTTCTGGACATGCTGCTGCAACGCTGCCTGCAACTGGGCAGCCGACTGGCTCGTCCAGGCGAGTTCAGTGAGCGCGCCTTTCTCAATGACAAACTCGATCTTGCCCAGGCAGAAGCGATTGCCGACCTGATCGAGGCAAGTTCTGCACAGGCAGCGCGTAATGCACTGCGCTCACTGCAGGGCGCTTTCTCGCGGCGTGTGGATAACTTGACCGAGAAATTGATCAGTCTGCGTATCTACGTAGAGGCTGCAATCGACTTCCCCGAAGAGGAAATCGACTTCCTTGCCGATGGCCACGTTCTGAACATGCTCGATGACGTGCGTGCCGAGTTATCCACAGTGCTGCGTGAAGCCGGGCAGGGTGCCTTGTTACGCGACGGCATGACCGTGGTGATTGCCGGACGTCCCAATGCGGGCAAATCCAGTCTGCTGAACGCTCTGGCGGGCAGGGAGGCGGCAATTGTCACCGAGATCGCCGGCACAACCCGCGATGTACTGCGTGAACATATCCACATAGATGGAATGCCCTTGCACGTCGTCGACACTGCAGGGCTGCGGGATACTCAAGACCAGGTGGAAATGATCGGCGTGCAGCGCGCACTCAAGGCCATCGGCGAAGCTGACCGGATTCTGCTGGTGGTGGATGCGACCGCGCCGGAGGCAGCAGACCCGTTTGCACTGTGGCCCGAATTCCTCGAGCAGCGCCCGGACCCGTCGAAAGTCACGCTGATACGCAACAAGGCAGATCTGAGTGGAGACCCCGTCGATCTGCAGACCAGCGTTGATGGCCATGTCACCATCAGCCTGAGCGCCAGGTCTGGTGGCGAAGGGCTTGAACTGCTGCGCGATCATCTCAAGGCCTGCATGGGCTATGAACAAACCTCGGAAAGCAGCTTCAGCGCGCGTCGACGCCACCTTGAGGCGCTGCGCCATGCCAGTGACTCGCTGGAACACGGCAGGGCTCAACTCACCCTGGCGGGCGCTGGAGAGCTGCTAGCCGAAGACCTGCGTCAGGCACAGCAAGCGCTTGGCGAGATTACCGGCGCATTCAGTTCCGACGACCTGCTTGGCAGAATCTTCTCCAGCTTCTGCATTGGTAAGTAAACCTCCTGGCATGGCCCGCCCTGGGTCATGCCTTCAAGCACCACAAGACGCCTCTTTCAGCGGCAGCGTTATCCACATACTCGGCCATTTCCTCCTTTAATTTTGCCTCGACACCTGAATTTGACGAGCAGACATGCCCGAGGGAGGGATTTTCTGTGCCTGATTTTTGCTGAATAGCCGCTTTTTTGTGGATTAAGCCCTGTGAATAACTGCCCTTCAGGTCGGTGGGTAAGCAGGGTGCAAACCTGAAGATAAATCCCCCTGTGGACAAGTGGCTATCTTATCAACAGGTTCAAGACGGTTATCCAACCCCCTCATTCCTACATGAACACAGACTTTTGAATCTCTGTACACATTGAAAATAAAGGCCTGTGGCGATCTATCCACAGAAAGGTGGCTCAGTAAGAATAAACATAAAAACAAGGCTTTATAAACTCTCTTTCCTTTTTATTTTCTTTATTCGCGAGTTTTCCACAGCTGGTTAAATTTTGTCCAACGGGTTTCATTCAGGTGGGGTAAGTCCCTATACTTGTCAGCTATCCCAATTTCTCATCGACAACAGGCACGAGGTGCGTGGTGGATTTCCCTTCCCGTTTTGAAGTGATCGTCATCGGTGGCGGTCATGCCGGTACCGAGGCCGCACTGGCGTCGGCACGTATGGGTGTCAAAACCCTGTTGCTGACCCACAACGTGGAAACACTCGGCCAGATGAGTTGCAACCCGGCCATCGGTGGTATCGGTAAAAGCCATCTGGTCAAGGAAATCGACGCCTTGGGCGGTGCCATGGCCATGGCTACTGACAAGGGCGGTATCCAGTTCCGCGTGCTGAACAGCCGCAAGGGGCCGGCCGTACGAGCCACCCGTGCACAGGCTGATCGCGTGCTGTACAAAGCAGCCATCCGCGAAACCCTGGAAAACCAGCCGAATCTGTGGATATTTCAGCAAGCCTGCGATGACCTGATCGTCGAACAGGATCAAGTGCGCGGCGTCGTGACCCAGATGGGTATGCGCATATTTGCCGAGTCCGTGGTGTTGACCACAGGTACGTTCCTTGGCGGACTTATCCACATCGGTATGCAAAATTACTCGGGCGGTCGGGCAGGTGATCCTCCCTCGATCGCACTGGCGCAACGACTGCGTGAACTGCCGCTGCGCGTCGGCCGCCTGAAAACCGGGACCCCACCACGCATTGACGGGCGTTCTGTGGATTTCTCGGTGATGACCGAGCAGCCAGGTGACACACCGATCCCGGTCATGTCGTTCCTGGGCAACAAGGAACAGCATCCGCCGCAGGTCAGTTGCTGGATTACGCACACCAACGCACGGACTCACGAAATCATTGCGTCCAACCTCGATCGCTCGCCGATGTATTCGGGTGTGATCGAAGGTATTGGTCCACGTTACTGCCCGTCGATCGAAGACAAGATCCACCGCTTTGCAGACAAGGAAAGCCATCAGGTCTTCATCGAGCCGGAAGGTTTGACCACGCACGAGCTGTACCCGAACGGTATTTCCACGTCGTTGCCATTCGACGTGCAATTGCAGATCGTCCAGTCGATTCGCGGCATGGAGAACGCACACATCGTTCGCCCTGGTTACGCCATCGAATACGACTATTTCGACCCGCGTGATCTGAAATACAGCCTGGAAACCAAGGTCATCGGCGGTCTGTTCTTCGCCGGCCAGATCAACGGCACGACCGGTTACGAAGAGGCCGGTGCCCAGGGTTTGCTGGCCGGGACCAATGCCGCGCTGCGCGCACAGGGCCGAGACAGCTGGTGCCCGCGTCGCGATGAAGCGTACATCGGCGTTCTGGTCGACGACCTGATCACCCTTGGTACGCAAGAGCCTTACCGGATGTTCACTTCCAGGGCCGAATACCGTTTGATCCTGCGCGAAGACAACGCTGACCTGCGACTTACCGAGAAGGGCCGCGAACTGGGCCTGGTCGACGACGCCCGCTGGGCTGCGTTCTGCACCAAGCGTGAAAGCATCGAGCTGGAAGAACAGCGTTTGAAAAGTACCTGGGTGCGTCCCGGTACCGAGCAGGGCGATGCGATTGCTGCACACTTTGGCACGCCACTGACCCACGAATACAATTTGCTCAACCTGCTGACCCGTCCGGAAATCGATTACGCCAGCCTGATTTCAATCACTGGCCAGGGCTGCATCGATCCGCAGGTCGCCGAGCAGGTCGAGATCAAGACAAAATATGCCGGTTACATTGATCGCCAGCAGGACGAAATTGCCCGTCTGCGCGCCAGTGAAGACACCCGTCTGCCGGAAGACATCGACTACGCCGCGATCTCCGGCCTGTCGAAAGAAATCCAGAGCAAGCTGGGGATAACTCGTCCGGAAACACTCGGACAGGCATCGCGCATCCCCGGCGTCACGCCTGCAGCGATATCGCTGTTGATGATCCATTTGAAAAAACGCGGCGCGGGCCGTCAGTTGGAGCAAAGCGCTTGAGTTCTATGGTCACCCCGCAACACGCCCAAGAGTTATCCACCGGTGCCCGGGAATTGGGGATTGACCTCAGCCCGGCACAGCACGAGCAATTGCTGGCGTATCTGGCGTTGTTGATCAAGTGGAACAAGGCCTACAACCTGACTGCGGTACGTAACCCGGACGAAATGGTATCGAGGCATCTGCTCGACAGTCTCAGTGTGGTGCCCTTCATCGAAGGTACGCGCTGGATCGACGTCGGCAGCGGCGGAGGGATGCCCGGCATTCCCATGGCTATCCTGTTTCCGGAGCGCAAAGTGGCGCTGCTGGACAGCAATGGCAAGAAAACCCGGTTTCAGACCCAGGTCAAACTTGAGCTGAAACTGGATAATCTTGAAGTTATCCACAGCCGTGCAGAAAGTTATCAGCCCGAAGTGCCATTCGACGGAATCATCTCCCGTGCGTTCAGCAGCCTGGAAGACTTCACCGGCTGGACGCGTCACATGGGCGACGTCAATACACGCTGGCTGGCAATGAAAGGGCTGCATCCTGACGATGAGCTGGTAGCATTGCCCTCGGATTTTCACCTCGATAGCGCACACGCCTTGACCGTTCCGGGTTGCCAAGGCCAACGCCATCTGCTGATACTGCGCCGCACGGCATGACTGGGAACACAAGCAAGAATGGCTAAGGTATTCGCGATAGCGAACCAGAAAGGTGGGGTCGGCAAGACCACCACATGCATCAACCTCGCCGCGTCGCTGGTCGCGACCAAGCGCCGTGTGCTGCTGATCGATCTCGATCCCCAGGGCAATGCGACCATGGGCAGCGGTGTGGATAAACACAACCTGGAAAACTCCGTCTACGACCTGTTGATCGGCGAATGCGATCTGGGCGAGGCCATGCAGTTTTCCGAGCACGGTGGTTATCAACTGCTTCCGGCCAACCGTGATCTTACGGCGGGCGAAGTGGTTCTGCTGGAAATGCAGATGAAAGAGAGTCGTCTGCGCAATGCGCTGGCGCCTATCCGCGAGAATTACGATTACATTCTCATCGATTGCCCACCTTCGCTGTCGATGCTGACCCTGAACGCACTGGTCGCGGCAGACGGCGTAATTATCCCCATGCAGTGCGAGTACTTTGCACTCGAAGGTCTCAGTGACCTTGTGGATAACATCAAGCGCATCGCTGAACTGCTCAACCCGCAGCTGAAAATCGAAGGCCTGCTGCGCACCATGTATGATCCGCGGCTGAGCCTGATCAACGACGTTTCGGCGCAGCTCAAGGAACACTTCGGCGAGCAGCTGTACGACACCGTGATACCGAGGAACATCCGCCTGGCCGAGGCACCGAGTTTCGGCATGCCCGTGCTGGCGTACGACAAGTCGTCTCGCGGTGCGCTGGCCTATCTGGCCCTGGCAAGTGAACTGGTTCGTCGTCAACGTCGCGGCGCAAAAACCGCTCAGCCAACCTAAGGAATTCCCATGGCCGTCAAGAAACGAGGTCTCGGACGTGGGTTGGACGCACTTCTGAGCAGTCCAACCGTCAGTTCGCTGGAAGAACAGGCCGTCAAGGCCCCGCCAAGTGAGTTGCAGCATGTGCCGCTGGACCTGATCCAGCGCGGCAAGTACCAGCCGCGCCGTGACATGGACCCGCAGGCACTCGAAGAACTCGCGCAGTCGATCAAGTCGCAGGGCGTGATGCAGCCGATCGTGGTGCGTCCTATCGGTGACAACCGCTTCGAGATCATCGCGGGCGAGCGTCGCTGGCGTGCCAGCCAGCAGGCGGGAGTCGAGACGATACCGGCGATGGTCCGCGATGTACCGGACGAAACCGCGATTGCGATGGCGCTGATCGAGAACATCCAGCGTGAGGACCTCAACCCGATCGAAGAGGCCATGGCGCTGCAGCGCTTGCAGCAGGAGTTTCAACTGACCCAGCAGCAGGTGGCTGATGCCGTCGGCAAGTCGCGAGTCAGTGTCGCCAACCTGTTACGGCTGATTGCCCTGCCGGAGGCCATCAAGACCATGCTGTCTCATGGCGATCTGGAAATGGGCCATGCGCGTGCTTTGCTCGGATTGGGCGAAGATCGGCAGGTCGAAGGTGCGCGACACGTTGTCGCACGCGGGCTTACCGTGCGCCAGACCGAAGCACTGGTCAGGCAGTGGCTGAGTGGCAAGGCAGAGGCCGCCGAGCCGGTGAAGACCGACCCGGACATCAGCCGCCTCGAACAGCGCCTGGCCGAGCGTCTGGGCTCTGCGGTGCAGATTCGTCACGGTCAGAAGGGCAAAGGGCAATTGGTCATCCGTTACAACTCGCTGGACGAGCTTCAGGGAGTGCTCGCTCACATCCGCTGAAACAATTGCTCTGTAGCGTATAGTCGGAAATCACTACCCGACTGTTGAATAGGGGCTTAACCGCCCCTATACTCTGCGCGCATTTTGTCGGCACAAATTATGCCAAGTTATTGATTATGGCGACCGACATCAAAGGAGCAGTTGCGATGGAATCCCGCATGCCAGACCGCTTGCCGTTCTATCGCCTAGCGGTTTTCCCGCTTTTGCTGGCTCAATTGATCGTGCTGCTCATGGCCGCATTGGTGCTGTGGCAGTGGCAAGGAGTCGTTGCAGGATATTCGGGACTCTGCGGAGGCCTGATAGCCTGGCTACCCAATTTATACTTTGCTCACAAGGCATTCCGGTTTTCCGGGGCCAGAGCAGCGCAAGCCATCGTTCGGTCGTTCTACGCCGGCGAGGCAGGCAAACTGATTTTCACGGCAGTGCTTTTTGCATTGACGTTCGCAGGTGTGAAGCCTTTGGCGCCGCTGGCTGTATTCGGCGTGTTCATGTTGATCCAGGTGGTCAACTGGTTCGCTCCCCTGCTTACGAGAACAAGACTTTCGAGACCTTAGGGCGTTTGAGGCAACCATGGCAGAGCAAACAGCTTCGGGCTATATCCAGCACCACTTGCAGAACCTTACATTCGGGCACCTGCCCAATGGCGAATGGGGCTTTGCCCACACCGCAGCGGAAGCCAAGGAAATGGGTTTCTGGGCCTTCCACGTCGATACCCTCGGCTGGTCGGTTGCGTTGGGTCTGATTTTCGTTCTGATCTTCCGCATGGCGGCCAAGAAGGCAACTTCCGGTCAGCCTGGCGCACTGCAGAACTTCGTCGAAGTTCTGGTCGAGTTCGTCGACGGCAGCGTGAAGGACAGCTTCCACGGCCGCAGCGCGGTCATCGCGCCACTGGCGTTGACCATTTTCGTCTGGGTATTCCTGATGAACGCGGTCGACCTGGTACCGGTGGACTGGATTCCACAGCTGGCAATGATGATTTCGGGTGACTCGCACATTCCGTTCCGTGCCGTTTCGACCACTGACCCGAACGCCACGCTGGGCATGGCCCTGTCCGTGTTCGCACTGATCATTTTCTACAGCATCAAGGTCAAGGGCATCGGCGGTTTCATCGGCGAGCTGACCCTTCACCCGTTTGGCAGCAAGAACCTGTTCGTTCAGGCGCTGTTGATCCCGGTCAACTTCCTGCTGGAATTCGTGACGCTCATCGCCAAGCCGATTTCCCTGGCTCTGCGTCTGTTCGGCAACATGTATGCTGGCGAGCTGGTCTTCATTCTGATCGCCGTGATGTTCGGCAGCGGTCTGTTGTGGCTCAGCGGTCTGGGTGTAGTGCTGCAGTGGGCGTGGGCTGTGTTCCACATCCTGATCATCACCCTGCAAGCGTTCATCTTCATGATGCTGACCATCGTCTACCTGTCGATGGCTCACGAAGATAACCATTGAGATTCGTCTCAGGACGCGTCTGATGACCGTCTCGCCAGTGGCGAGGCGGTGCCCGCAAGGGCTGATGTAGAAACGATTTTGTTTTACCGCTTCAATTAAAAAAACCTAACCAATACGACGTAAAAGTCGGGAGGAAAGATGGAAACTGTAGTTGGTCTAACCGCTATCGCTGTTGCACTGTTGATCGGCCTGGGCGCACTGGGTACTGCAATCGGTTTCGGCCTGTTGGGCGGCAAGTTCCTGGAAGGCGCAGCGCGTCAGCCGGAAATGGTTCCAATGCTGCAAGTTAAAATGTTCATCGTTGCGGGCTTGCTCGACGCCGTGACCATGATCGGTGTTGGTATCGCTCTGTTCTTCACCTTTGCGAACCCCTTCGTTGGTCAACTCGCTGGCTGATCACTCGAATTTTCGAGTTGATTGGTGTGATGGACAACGAACGAGCGAGGTGTTGGCGTGAACATTAATGCAACCCTGATTGGCCAGTCCGTTGCGTTCTTCATTTTTGTGATTTTCTGCATGAAGTTCGTGTGGCCTCCGGTCATCGCGGCTTTGCACGAACGTCAGAAGAAGATCGCGGATGGACTGGACGCTGCTTCCCGAGCAGCTCGCGACCTGGAGCTGGCCCAAGAAAAAGCGGGTCAACAACTGCGCGAAGCTAAAGCTCAAGCAGCCGAGATCATTGAGCAAGCCAAGAAACGCGGTACTCAGATTGTCGACGAAGCCCGTGAAACGGCACGCGTTGAAGCTGACCGTGTGAAGGCTCAGGCTCATGCCGAGATCGAGCAGGAACTGAACGGTGTCAAAGACGCCTTGCGCGCCCAGTTGGGTAGCCTGGCAGTCAATGGCGCAGAGAAGATCCTGGGTGCCACAATCGATCAAAACGCGCACGCGGAGCTGGTTAACAAACTGGCTGCTGAAATTTAAGCGAGGGCGATCATGGCAGAACTGACCACGTTGGCCCGACCTTACGCGAAGGCGGCCTTCGAGCATGCGCAGGCCCACCAGCAGCTGGCCAATTGGTCAGCCATGCTCGGCCTGGCTGCTGCGGTGTCACAAGATGACACCATGCAGCGCATGCTCAAGGCCCCGCGACTGACGAGCGCACAAAAGGCCACCACTTTTATTGAAGTGTGTGGCGAAAAGTTCGATGCCAAGGCACAGAATTTCATTCACGTCGTTGCTGAAAACGACCGCCTCCCGCTCTTGCCGGAGATCGCCGAACTGTTCGACCTGTACAAGGCCGAGCAGGAAAAATCGGTCGATGTGGATGTCACCAGTGCTTTCGCATTGAACCAAGAACAGCAAGACAAACTCGCCAAGGTTCTCAGTGCACGGCTCGGCCGGGAAGTGCGCCTGCATGCTGCGGAGGATGCCTCTCTTATAGGGGGTGTCGTCATCCGCGCCGGCGACCTGGTTATCGATGGCTCAGTTCGTGGCAAGATCGCGAAACTAGCCGAAGCATTGAAATCTTGAGTTTGAAGGGGCAGCAGAGCAATGCAGCAACTCAATCCTTCCGAAATAAGTGAAATCATCAAGGGTCGCATCGACAAGCTCGATGTAACCTCCCAAGCCCGTAACGAAGGCACAGTCGTCAGCGTGTCTGACGGTATCGTGCGGATTCATGGTCTGGCCGACGTAATGTACGGCGAAATGATCGAGTTTCCGGGCGGCGTCTACGGTATGGCGCTGAACCTTGAGCAAGACTCCGTGGGTGCCGTTGTACTGGGCGCTTACACGACTCTTGCTGAAGGCATGAGCGCCAAGTGCACTGGCCGCATCCTCGAGGTTCCGGTGGGTAAGGAACTGCTGGGTCGCGTTGTCGATGCACTGGGTAACCCAGTTGACGGCAAAGGTCCGCTGAACAACACCGAGACCGATGCGGTCGAGAAAGTTGCTCCAGGCGTGATCTGGCGTAAGTCGGTAGACCAGCCTGTACAGACTGGCTACAAGGCTGTCGATGCCATGATTCCTGTCGGCCGTGGCCAGCGTGAGCTGATCATCGGTGACCGTCAGATCGGTAAAACCGCTCTGGCCATCGACGCAATCATCAACCAGAAGAACAGCGGCATCTTCTGCGTCTACGTAGCGATCGGTCAGAAGCAATCGACCATCGCCAACGTTGTTCGCAAGCTCGAAGAAAACGGCGCACTGGCTAACACCATCGTCGTGGCTGCAAGTGCTTCCGAATCCGCTGCGCTGCAGTTCCTTGCACCGTACTCGGGTTGCACCATGGGCGAGTTCTTCCGCGACCGCGGTGAAGACGCGCTGATCGTTTATGACGATCTGTCCAAGCAAGCAGTGGCTTACCGCCAGATTTCCCTGCTGCTGCGCCGTCCACCAGGCCGTGAAGCTTACCCAGGCGACGTGTTCTATCTCCACTCCCGTCTGCTGGAGCGCGCATCGCGTGTTTCCGAAGAGTACGTAGAGAAGTTCACCAACGGCGCAGTGACCGGCAAAACCGGTTCCCTGACCGCACTGCCGATCATCGAAACCCAGGCTGGCGACGTTTCCGCGTTCGTTCCGACCAACGTGATTTCCATCACCGACGGTCAGATCTTCCTGGAATCGGCCATGTTCAACTCCGGCATCCGTCCGGCTGTGAACGCCGGTGTTTCGGTATCCCGTGTGGGTGGTGCCGCTCAGACCAAGATCATCAAGAAGCTTTCCGGTGGTATCCGTACCGCTCTGGCTCAGTACCGTGAACTGGCGGCATTCGCCCAGTTCGCTTCTGACCTGGACGAGGCGACCCGCAAGCAACTTGAGCATGGTCAGCGCGTTACCGAGCTGATGAAGCAGAAGCAATACGCACCAATGTCGATCGCTGACATGGCGCTGTCGCTGTATGCCGCTGAGCGTGGGTTCCTGACTGACGTCGAAATCACCAAGATCGGCAGCTTTGAACAAGCGCTGATTGCTTACTTCAACCGCGATCACGCCGATTTGATGGCGAAGATCAACGTGAAGGGTGACTTCAATGACGAAATCGATTCTGGCATGAAAGCCGGCATCGAGAAGTTCAAGGCCACCCAAACCTGGTAAGCCGCAGCGGGGGCCGCAAGGCTCCCGCTTGCTAACCTGATAGGTGTTACATGGCAGGCGCAAAAGAGATTCGCAGCAAGATTGCGAGCATCAAAAGCACGCAAAAGATCACCAGCGCCATGGAAAAAGTGGCGGTCAGCAAAATGCGCAAGGCTCAAATGCGCATGGCTGCTAGCCGTCCTTACGCGGAGCGCATTCGTCAGGTGATTGGTCATCTGGCAAACGCCAACCCGGAGTACCGCCACCCGTTCATGATCGAGCGCCCTGTTAAGCGCGTCGGTTATGTCGTAGTGAGCAGTGACCGTGGTCTGTGTGGTGGCTTGAATACCAACCTGTTCAAGACTCTGGTCAAGGACATGGCGGTGAACCGTGAAAACGGTGTAGAGATCGATCTGTGCGTGGTCGGCAGCAAAGGTGCGGCATTTTTCCGCAACTTCGGCGGTAACGTCGTCGCTGCGATCAGCCACCTGGGCGAAGAGCCGTCGATCAACGACTTGATCGGCAGCGTCAAGGTGATGCTGGATGCCTACCTGGATGGCCGTATTGATCGCCTGTCCGTGGTATCCAACAAGTTCATCAACACCATGACCCAGCAACCAACAGTGGAGCAATTGATTCCGCTGGTGGCAACCCCGGATCAAGGGCTCAAGCACCACTGGGACTATCTCTACGAACCCGATGCCAAAGAGCTGCTAGACGGCCTTATGGTTCGCTACGTGGAATCGCAGGTGTACCAGGCGGTGGTCGAGAACAACGCAGCTGAACAAGCAGCGCGGATGATCGCGATGAAGAACGCCACAGACAACGCCGGTGATTTGATCAGCGATTTGCAGCTGATCTACAACAAGGCGCGTCAGGCAGCGATCACCCAAGAGATCTCGGAAATCGTCGGCGGCGCTGCCGCGGTTTAACGGTTCAAATATTAGAGGAACCAGCTAATGAGTAGCGGACGTATCGTTCAAATCATCGGCGCCGTGATCGACGTGGAATTCCCACGCGATAGCGTACCGAGTATCTACAACGCGCTGGAAGTTCAGAGCGCGGCAGGAACCACCCTGGAAGTTCAGCAGCAGCTGGGCGACGGCGTGGTTCGTACCATTGCGATGGGCTCCACCGAGGGCTTGAAGCGTGGTCTGGAAGTAACAGACTCTGGCGCAGCCATCTCCGTACCGGTCGGTAAAGCGACGCTGGGCCGGATCATGGACGTGCTGGGCAACCCGATCGACGAAGCAGGCCCGATCGCCACCGAAGAGCGCTGGGGCATTCACCGTCCTGCACCGTCCTTCGCTGAGCAGGCAGGCGGCAACGACCTTCTGGAAACCGGCATCAAGGTTATCGACCTGGTCTGCCCGTTCGCCAAGGGCGGTAAAGTCGGTCTGTTCGGTGGTGCCGGTGTCGGCAAGACCGTAAACATGATGGAACTGATCCGTAACATCGCCATCGAGCACAGCGGTTATTCCGTGTTCGCCGGTGTGGGTGAGCGTACTCGTGAGGGTAACGACTTCTACCACGAGATGAAGGACTCCAACGTTCTGGACAAAGTGGCACTGGTCTACGGTCAGATGAACGAGCCGCCGGGTAACCGTCTGCGCGTAGCACTGACCGGCCTGACCATGGCCGAGAAGTTCCGTGACGAAGGTAACGACGTTCTGCTGTTCGTCGACAACATCTATCGTTACACCCTGGCCGGTACCGAAGTATCCGCACTGCTGGGCCGTATGCCTTCCGCAGTAGGTTACCAGCCGACCCTGGCTGAAGAGATGGGCACTCTGCAAGAGCGCATCACTTCCACCAAGAATGGTTCGATCACCTCGATCCAGGCCGTATACGTACCAGCGGATGACTTGACTGACCCATCGCCAGCGACCACGTTTGCCCACTTGGACGCCACCGTCGTACTGTCCCGTGACATCGCCTCCCTGGGTATCTACCCGGCGGTAGATCCACTGGACTCGACTTCGCGCCAGCTGGACCCGAACGTCATTGGCCAGGAACACTACGACACCGCTCGCGGCGTTCAGTACGTGTTGCAGCGCTACAAAGAGCTGAAAGACATCATCGCGATCCTGGGGATGGACGAGCTGTCGGAGACCGACAAACAGTTGGTTAACCGTGCTCGTAAGATCCAGCGCTTCCTGTCCCAGCCTTTCTTCGTGGCAGAAGTCTTCACCGGTGCTTCGGGTAAATACGTTTCCCTGAAAGACACCATTGCTGGCTTCAAAGGCATCCTCAACGGTGACTACGACCACCTGCCAGAACAAGCGTTCTACATGGTCGGCGGCATCGAAGAAGCGATCGAGAAAGCCAAGAAACTGTAATCCCGGCGCCCGGCAACGGGCGCTATTAGGTTGAGGCAAGCAAATGGCTATGACAGTCCATTGCGACATCGTCAGCGCGGAAGGGGAAATCTTCTCCGGTCTGGTCGAGATGGTGATTGCGCACGGCAACCTGGGTGATATCGGTATCGCTCCAGGCCACGCGCCGCTGATCACTGATCTGAAGCCGGGCCCGATCCGCTTGATCAAGCAGGGTGGGGAAGCCGAGGTGTTCTACATCTCCGGTGGTTTCCTTGAAGTTCAGCCGAACATGGTCAAGGTGCTTGCCGATACTGTGCAACGTGCTGCCGACCTGGATGAAGCTTCTGCTCAGGCGGCCGTACTGGCTGCAGAGAAGGCCCTGAACGAGAAGGGCGCAGATTTCGATTACGGATCTGCAACTGCTCGTCTGGCCGAGGCTGCAGCTCAGCTGCGCACCGTTCAGCAAATTCGCAAGAAGTTCGGCGGCTAACCCTGCTGCACTCGATGCGCGATTGAGAAAAAGGGTAGCCTCGGCTACCCTTTTTCTTTTTTCAGATTTCCTCTTTCAAGTCAGCCCGTCTTCGGTCCGGTTGCCGCTCAGTTGGTAGTCCTATCATGTCTCTCGATATCGTTATTCTCGCTGCTGGCCAAGGTACCCGGATGCGTTCCGCGCTGCCGAAGGTTCTGCACCCCGTGGCCGGCAATTCCATGCTGGGTCATGTTATCCACAGCGCACGTCAGTTATCCCCAAGTGGAATACACGTCGTGATCGGCCACGGCGCTGATGCCGTGCGTGAACAACTGGCAGCCGATGACTTGAATTTCGTGATGCAGGACAAGCAACTCGGTACCGGCCATGCGGTTGCTCAGGCGCTGCCCGCGCTGACGGCTGACACCGTGTTGATCCTTTATGGCGATGTACCGTTGATCGAAGTGGAGACGCTTTCTCGCCTGCTCGAACTGGTTAACCCGCAGCAACTGGGTCTGCTGACCGTTACGCTGGATGACCCAACCGGTTACGGCCGTATCGTTCGCGACGATCAGAATCGTGTCTGTGCCATCGTCGAGCATAAAGACGCGAGCGATGCGCAGAAGGCTATCACCGAAGGCAATACCGGAATTCTCGCGGTGCCTGCCGCTCATCTCGCTGACTGGCTGGGGCGGCTGTCCAACAACAATGCCCAGGGTGAGTATTACCTCACCGACGTGATCGCCATGGCGGCTAATGACGGCCTGGTGGTTGCCACAGAGCAACCCCACGACGCGATGGAAGTGCAGGGCGCCAATGATCGCAAGCAGCTTTCCGAGCTGGAGCGTCATTACCAGATGCGTGAAGCCCGTCGTCTGATGGCGGCTGGCGTGACCCTGCGCGACCCTGCACGCTTCGATGTGCGCGGTGAAGTCATTGTCGGGCGCGACGTGCTGATCGATATCAATGTGATTCTCGAAGGCAAGGTCGTGATCGAGGATGACGTGGTCATCGGTCCGAACTGCGTCATCAAGGACAGCACCTTGCGCAAGGGTGTCGTCGTTAAAGCCAACAGCCACATCGAAGGCGCAATTCTGGGTGAGGGCAGTGACGCAGGTCCGTTTGCACGCCTGCGACCAGGCAGCGTGCTGGGTGCCAAGGCGCATGTGGGTAACTTTGTCGAGCTCAAGAATGCGAACCTCGGCGAGGGTGCCAAGGTCGGCCACCTGACGTACCTGGGCGACGCCGAAGTTGGCGCACGCACCAATATCGGTGCCGGCACCATTACCTGTAACTACGATGGTGCCAACAAGCACAAGACCACGTTGGGTGCAGACGTCTTCATTGGTTCCAACAACTCTCTGGTTGCGCCTGTGGATATCTTGGACGGTGCGACGACTGCAGCCGGTTCGACCATCACCCAGAACGTGCCAGCTGAACAACTCGGCGTGGCCCGCGCTCGACAACGCAACATCGAAGGCTGGAAGCGGCCGGTGAAAATCGGGAAAGACTGAGTTATCCACAGTCCATGATGACCCGCGTGCCAAGCTCAACATTGGCACGCGTCCATAACTATCCACACCTGACACTCAAGCCAGGACGCGGAGCGTCCAGAACTGCATACCCACGCGGAGCATGGGTACGATGATCTTGAGATCACCTATCGTTCCTCACGCTCCAGCGTGGTAATGCCGTTCCTGACGCTGCGCGTCAAACCCCAGGCTCAAAAGCCGGTGTCACGAGTATCCGATAGAAATCGCGCCGCCCCATCCCGAAACCTTGACCAAACCCCAAAAATAGGTTTTGATTGCCTTCGTTATCTTTCGAAACGAAACTTAAGGCTGTCATGTCGAAGCGTAATACACCACAACGTCGCCACAACATTCTCGCCCTGCTCAACGAGCAAAGTGAAGTCAGTGTGGACGACTTGGCCAGACGCTTTGAAACTTCCGAAGTTACGATTCGAAAGGACCTCGCTGCGCTTGAAACTAACGGTCTGCTGTTGCGCCGTTACGGGGGCGCCGTGTCGCTTCCCCATGAGCTTATAAGCGATGGCAGTCAGCCGGTTTCCCGTTACAAACAGGCCATCGCCCGCGCTGCGGTTTGCAGAATTCGCGAGCACGCCAGAATCATCGTCGACAGCGGCAGCACCACGGCGGCATTGATTCCTGAGCTGGGCCAGCAACCCGGCCTGGTGGTCATGACCAATTCCCTGCATGTTGCCCGCGCCCTGACCGAGCTGGAACACGAACCGGTCCTGTTGATGACGGGCGGAACGTGGGACCCGCACTCGGAGTCCTTTCAGGGGCAGGTCGCGGAGCAGGTACTGCGCTCTTACGACTTTGATCAGCTGTTCATCGGTGCCGACGGCATCGATCTGGTGCGTGGCACCACCACCTTCAACGAGCTGCTGGGCTTGAGCCGGGTCATGGCGGAAGTCGCCCGGGAAGTGGTGGTCATGGTCGAAGCCGACAAGGTCGGTCGCAAGATCCCCAATCTGGAACTGCCCTGGAGCAGTATCCACACCCTTATTACTGATGATCGCCTGTCCAGTGAGGCACGCGATCAGATACAGGCCCGCGGCATCAATCTGATTTGTGCTGCTGTCAGCTAGGAGATAACCATGTGTGGAATCGTCGGCGCCGTTGCTGAACGTAATATCACGGCCATTTTGCTCGAGGGCCTCAAGCGCCTTGAATACCGCGGCTATGACAGCGCGGGCGTGGCAGTCTTCAGCAACGAAGGCATCCTTGAGCGCCGTCGTCGCTCGGGCAAGGTCAGTGAACTGGAACAGGCACTTGCCGGCGAGCCGCTGATCGGCCGTCTGGGCATCGCCCACACGCGTTGGGCGACCCACGGCGCCCCGTGTGAGCGTAACGCCCACCCACATTTCTCGGCTAACACGCTGGCAGTTGTCCACAACGGCATCATCGAGAATCACGAAGCGCTGCGTGAACAGCTGAAAGGCCTGGGTTACGTCTTCGCATCCGATACCGACACCGAAGTCATCGTCCACCTGCTGCACCACAAGCTCAAGGACACCGCCGATCTGGCGGTTGCCCTGAAGGCTGCGGTGAAAGAACTTCACGGTGCTTATGGGCTTGCGGTCATCAATGCCGCGCAGCCGGATCGCCTGCTGGCCGCTCGCAGTGGCAGCCCGCTGGTTGTCGGCATGGGCCTGGGTGAAAACTTCCTGGCCTCCGATCAACTGGCGCTGCGTCAGGTCACCGACCGTTTCATGTACCTGGAAGAGGGCGACATCGCCGAGATCCGTCGCGACAGCGTGCAGATCTGGAACGTCGACGGGGTGTCGGTCGAGCGCGAAGTGGTGCAATACCACGAAGGCGCCGAAGCCGCCGACAAGGGCGAGTACCGCCACTTCATGCTCAAGGAAATTCACGAGCAGCCCAAGGTCGTACAGCGCACCCTCGAAGGTCGTCTGGGGCAGCAGCAAGTGCTGGTCCACGCATTCGGCCCACAGGCTGCCGAGCTGTTCGCCAAAGTACGCAACGTTCAGATCGTCGCCTGTGGCACCAGCTACCACGCCGGCATGGTCGCGCGTTACTGGCTTGAAGGCCTGGCCGGCATCCCTTGCCAGGTTGAAGTGGCCAGCGAGTTTCGCTATCGCAAGGTAGTGGTTCAGCCGGACACCCTGTTCGTCTCGATCTCGCAGTCCGGTGAAACCGCCGACACCCTGGCAGCGCTGCGCAACGCCAAGGAACTGGGCTTTCTGGCCAGCCTGGCGATCTGTAACGTGGGCATCAGCTCACTGGTGCGGGAATCCGACCTGACCCTGCTGACCCAGGCCGGTCCGGAAATCGGCGTGGCATCGACCAAAGCCTTCACCACCCAGCTGGTTGCCTTGTTGCTGCTGACCCTGTCGCTGGGTCAGGTCAAGGGATCGCTGGAGGAGGGCGTCGAAGCGCAACTGGTCGAAGAACTGCGTCGCCTGCCAACCCGCCTCGGCGAAGCGCTGGCAATGGACGGCACGGTCGAGAAAGTCGCCGAACTGTTCGCCGAGAAGCACCACACCCTGTTCCTCGGGCGCGGCGCACAGTTCCCGGTGGCAATGGAAGGCGCACTCAAGCTCAAAGAGATCTCCTACATCCACGCCGAAGCCTACCCGGCGGGCGAACTCAAGCATGGCCCGCTGGCGCTGGTCGACGCCGACATGCCAGTCGTCACCGTCGCACCGAACAACGAACTGCTGGAGAAACTCAAATCCAACCTGCAGGAAGTGCGCGCACGCGGCGGCGAGTTGATCGTATTCGCAGACGAGCAAGCCGGCATGAAGAACGGCGAAGGCACCCACGTCATCGCCATGCCGCACATCATCGATGCTCTTGCACCGATTCTCTACACCATCCCGCTGCAGTTGCTTTCGTATTACGTGGCTGTGCTGAAAGGGACGGATGTGGATCAACCGCGGAATTTGGCGAAGTCGGTGACGGTGGAGTGAGTTATCCACAGGGGTGAGGTTTTGGCTTTTCAAAACTCAAAACCACCCCCTGTGGATAAACCCTCGCAACTCGCTGATCAACTCGACCAGCGATACTCCCAAAACAGTCCCTACCCCCCACTCCCCGAAAGTCACCCTCAAGGCCTGGTTTCTTCACTACCTATTCCGGCACTTTCGAAAACTTGTAAAACAGATTCGGCTCACTGACGACGTACAGGTTGCCTGCGCGATCCATGGTCAGGCCTTCGGGTTGGGGGGCGCTGTGCTTGAGGTCGGAGAAGGTCCCCAGCAGTGATCGAATGCTGACGAATCGTCCCTTGCTGTCCAGTTCCGTGATCGAGTGCGACTGGTCGCTGAGCAGCAGCAAATGGCCGGTTCGCGGTTCGTAGTAGCCGTCTGAAAGGTCGCGTGCAGCGACACTTTTCGTGATCCAGTCCAGCCGGTCGGCAATTTTGATCTGCAAACGGCCCTGATCGATGGAGCGCAGGACGCCGGAAACCTCGAACATCTGCCGTGGATCGCGTTCCTTGATCGCGAACAGGCGGTCGTTGGCGGGATCGTAGGTTACGCCTTCGAATCCCTTGTTATGAATACTGGGGTTGATCAGTAGCGCAATGAACTGAGCTTCCTCGACGTGGATGGGGCGTGCTTGCGGCGGCAACGTGATGATGTCCAGTTGCTGGAGATCTTCATCGCACAGCACGATGCGACCGTTACCCAGATAAGCCACACCCTCTGTGTCGTCGAAACCGATCAACGGGTAGCGGGCGATTATGTCGCCGTTCGCGTCCAGTGCCAGCAGCTGCATGGGGCCTTTGTTGGTTACTGCCAGCAGTCGGTCATTGTCGTAGTCGTAGGTGATCCCGGAGATATTGGCGACGTCCGGGGCAAGTGGTTTGGCGTCGATAACCACATGGAAATCCGGCAGCCAGATATTCTTGTCGGCTGCCGTATTGCCCTTTAACCAGGTGCGACTGTACTGGTACAGCTGCTGGTGGACCTGAAAGTGTGTCGACACGGCGTAGGCCAGGATCAGCAGCCCGAGAGCACCTGCACTCAGTACGAGTTGTGCGAGTGATACCTGCCTTCGAGCGACGTTCGACCACGTCAGGCGCTTTGCCTTGATCGTTTCCAGCTGCATGGCTTCATTCACTCTCGCGTGTTGGGCGGCTGGGCGGGGATTAATCAACATTTTGCTGCCAGGCGAAGCGATAGGCCTGCATCGGACTTTCCGGTTTACACAGGCCGTTGTCGGCATCGGCATCGACGATGAACCAGTCAGCTCTGGAGGTCTGACCCAGCGGCCGGGCTTTTTCCGGCAAGAAGCAATTGGCCAGTTGCTCGCCTGGCACCAGCGCAAAGGTGCCGGGGTGTTCTCTTAGCCAGCGGGCGGCCTGTTCGGTTGCCGACGGCTTGGCAAAACCGAAATGCACAATGGGTTGGCGTGCATAGAGCCAGTGCCCCTCGCGCCAGTTGACCAGCACCAGATCGGCACCTTGAGTAACGTAAGCGGCCTGTTCCATCAGTTCCTTGTGTGGGTTTTGGCCCTCTATGACGGGTTCGACGAACCCCCTGGCGAACCACAGACCAAGCCAGACAACCACCACCACCGGGACGATTCGCCGAGCCCTGACGCGGTCATGGAACCAGCGTTTCAACAGCCAGGGCAGCAAGGGGGCCGCTACCAGCACCAGACCAGGCAGCGCCGGAAAGATGTAGATCTTGCGTTTGCCACTGGAGAGGCTGAAGAACAGCAGCACCAGTAACACCCAGCCGAGCAGTACCAACACCCGGCCGTCGCGCTTGCTCAACTGTCGGCGCCAGGCCGGGATCAGCCAGGGCAGCACCAACACCAGCGGCAGCCAATACTGCGGGATGACTTTGACGAAGAAATACCAGAAGGGCTCGCGGTGGTCCCAGGCGCTGGCGTAGCGATTGGCCGTCTGGTGCAAGAGTATTTCCTGCACATAGGCGAAGCCTTCCGGGCCGCCGTCACGCACGACCGAAATAATCATCGGCACCAGCCACAGGCAGCAGGCCAGCAATAACACCAGCAGACCCAGCGCCCAGCGCGCGGCCTGTCCAGGCATGGCCACCACACCGTGCCAACCTTTACGCGCGGCATAGGCGTAAGGGATCAGCATCAACGCGGGAACAAAACCGACGCCCTTGGTGATAATACCCAGCCCCATCGCCGCACAGCTGAAATAGAACCAGCCCCAGGCCGGCCCGAGCAACACGTGGCGAACCAGACCGTAGAAGCCCAGCGCAATCCACAGGCACAGAAAACTGTCGATCTGCCCGGTGCGCAGGATGCTGTAGGTCTGATAGGTCGCCAGGAACAACAAGGCGGCGCACCGACCGATGCGTCGGTTCCACAGGCGTGTGCCCAGATCGTAGAGGACTGCGGTGGTCGCGCCTGCAGAGAGCAGCCCGGGCAGGTACAGCGCGACGTTCGGGCTGCCCGTCAGCCAAATGAAGAATGCCGTCGCCCACATGAACAGCGGCGGTTTGTCGGCATAGATCTGCGCGGCCCGGTGCGGGACGAACCATGAGCCGTTCTGCAGCATTTCCAGGGCAACGCCGAGAAAACGCTCTTCATCCACGTTCTGCGGCAGACGCAAGCCCAGGCCGCCCCCGACCAGTAAAACGGCCAGCGCGACCAGTAGCCATCCCTCGAGGCGAGGCGAAAGGTGAGTTCGCACCGTCATTGCTCCTCAGGTGTCTTGGCCTGTCGGCTGATCAGCTGCAGGTTGCGCATGTACACCAGCAGGCCAAAGGCCTGGCCGGCGATGAAGACCGGGTCCTGTCGGTAAATGGCGTAGGCCAGCAGGATCGTGCTGCCCAGCATGCTCAGGTACCAGAAGCCTACCGGGATGATGCTGCGCTTCTTGAATTCGCTGTACAGCCATTGCAGGACAAAGCGCCCGGTAAAAACCGCCTGCCCGACAAAGCCGAGGATCAGCCAGAAAGTCTCGTTATCCGGCTTCATGGCCGCAGTTCCTGTGCCTGAACATCCAGCCGAGTCCGGCGGATCAGCCACCAGACGCCGACCAGATCAAGAATGCCGACCAGCGCACGGTCCAGGTTGCCGTACTTGGACACGCCGGCCTGGCGATGACGGTGGTTGACCGGGTGCGTGACCATACGGCCGTTATGTCGCTGAATCAGCGCTGGAATGAACCGGTGCATATGGTCGAAGTACGGCAGGCGCAGAAACGCGGCTCGCTCGATCAGTTTCAGGCCGCACCCGGTGTCTGGAGTCGCGTCCTTGAGAAGCCGGCTGCGCAGCCCGTTGGCAAAGCGCGAGGCCCAGCGTTTGCTGGCGGTATCGCGCCGATTCACCCGGTGACCGGCCACCAGCTGTATCGCCCCGGAGCCGTTTGCGTGAGCGCGTACCAGCGCCAACATCCCGGGAATATCCGCCGGGTCGTTCTGACCGTCACCGTCCAGGGTCGCCAGCCAGGTGCCGTTGGCCGCCAGTGCTGCGTGATAGACCGAGGTGCTCTGCCCGAGTGATCGCTCGTGGCGCAGGATCCGCAACAAGGTCAATCCGCTGTCTTTGAGGTGAGTCAGCACTTTCAAGGTGTCGTCTGTGCTGCCGTCGTCAACGACCAGTATCTCGTAGCGTTCCCCGTCCAGCGCTGTGCAAATTTCTTTTATCAGGCTGGGCAGGTTATCGGCTTCGTTTTTGGCCGGGATCACGACGGAGAGAAAAGTGGGCGTGGTCATGGAATTCCTTGTTATTGAAGTGGCACACGGAGCCGGGCCTGGTAGTGCTCCCGATACCAGTCGACGAAGGCCCTGACGCCGGTGTCGACCGAGACCTGTGGTTGAAAGTCGATCCATTGGCTCAGCGCACTGACGTCAGCCCAGGTTTGCAGCACGTCGCCCGCTTGCAAGGGCAGGTAGCGCCGCTCGGCGCGCAGGCCTAGCGCGGCCTCCAGGCAATCGACGAACTCCAGCAGCTTGACGGGCTGACCCCGGCCGATGTTGAAGAGCTGATGAGGCGGCTCGCTGCCAACCGCATCGGGCGGCAGCAGGCGCAGGCGCAGGATGCCTTCGACAATGTCGTCGATGTAGGTGAAGTCCCGCGCCATTTCGCCGTGGTTGTAGATATCCACAGGCTGGCCGGCGAGCATGGCTTTTGTGAACTTGAACAGCGCCATGTCTGGCCGGCCCCAGGGGCCGTAGACGGTGAAAAAGCGCAGCCCTGTGGCGCGCAGGCCGTACAAGTGGCAATAGCTGTAGGCGGTGAGTTCGTTGGCGCGCTTGGTGGCGGCATACAGTGACAGCGGCCGGTCGACGGCATCTTCTACCTGAAACGGCATGCGCGTATTGGCGCCGTACACCGAACTGCTCGACGCGTAGATCAGGTGCGCGGGTCGATACTGCCGACAGGCCTCGAGCACGTTGATAAAGCCGACCAGATTGGATTGGGCGTAAACATTCGGTTGTTCAAGCGAATAACGCACACCGGCCTGCGCCGCCAGATGAATGACCTGTTCGAAGCCATTTTGCGCGAAGAGCGCGGACAGACCTTCGGCATCGGTAATGTCCAGCCTGTGGAACGTGAACCCTGGCAGGCGCTGGAGTATGGCCAGGCGGGATTGTTTAAGCTCGACGCTGTAATAATCGTTGAGGTTGTCGATGCCGACGACCTCCACACCCAGTTTGCACAAACGCCTGGCGACATGAAAGCCGATGAACCCCGCAGCACCTGTCACCAGCACCGTCATGCCGGAGTCGCCCGGCCACGACCAATGCCGTAGTAGGTAAAGCCTGCCTCACGCAGTTGCGACGGGTCGAACAGATTGCGGCCATCGAACACCACGCGATCACCGAGCTTTTCGCCGAGCTGGTTCAGATCCAGTACCCGGTAGTCCTGCCATTCGGTCACCACCACCAGAGCGTCCGCGCCTTCCAGAGCATCCTGCTTGCACTGCACCAGTTGCAGGTCGTTTCGCTCGCCGTAATGATGCCTGACCGCTTCCAGTGCCTGAGGGTCATGTGCCTGAACCCTGGCACCGGCTGCCCAGAGTGCTTTGAGCAGGGTATGGCTGGAGGCTTCGCGAATGTCATCGGTATTGGGCTTGAAGGCCAGTCCCCAGACAGCGAAGACCTTGCCCCTGAGATCACCACGGTAATGCGTGTGGATATTTTCAAACAGGCGGTGCTTCTGGCGGCGATTGACCTGTTCGACGGCGTTGAGCAACGCCGTTTCCACGCCGTGCTCGCTGGCTGTGCCGATCAGCGCCTGCAAGTCCTTGGGAAAGCATGAACCGCCGAAGCCGCAGCCCGGGTAAATGAAGTCATAGCCAATACGAGGGTCGGAGCCGATGCCAAGCCGCACCTGTTCTATGTCGGCACCTACTTGTTCAGCGAGGTTGGCGATCTCGTTGATGAACGAAATCTTGGTCGCCAGCAGGCAGTTGGCAGCGTATTTGGACAGCTCTGCGCTGCGCGCATCCATGACCACGAACTTCTCGCGGTTGCGACTGAAGGGCTGATACAACTCGCGCATCTGCTCCAGCGCCCGCGGGCTGGCCCCGCCGATGATAATGCGATCCGGACGCAGGCAATCGCTGACCGCGCAGCCTTCCTTGAAAAATTCGGGGTTGCTGATGACTTCAAAGCCGTCATCGCGTCGCGGACTGGCAGCGATCTCAGCGAGCAGGCGGTCGACGGTGCCCACTGGCGAGGTCGATTTGTTGACAATGATCGGGGCACTTTCGGCGTGTCTGATCACGCAGCGCAGTACGGCAAGCACCTGGCTCAGGTCCGCCTTGCCGTCGGCTTGCGCTGGCGTACCGACGGCGATGAATAGCAACTCTGCAAAGCGACTGGCGTGTACTTCATCGGTCGTGAAACTTAGTCTCTTGCAGTCCAGACCGTTGCGCAGAAGCTCGCCAAGACCGGGCTCGAATATCGGACATATGCCTTCGCGCAGCGCGTCGATGCGTTTGCTGTCGACATCCATGCAACAAACGGTATGGCCTACTTCCGCCAGGCAGGCGGCAAGGGTAAGTCCCACATAACCGGTTCCGAACACCGTCACTTTCAAGTGCCGCTCCTTCCGCTTCATGACATGAATGGATGAGCCAGTTTGTCTTCAGGTGCCTCGGCAGCCTGAAATAACCAGCGAAAGATAAATGTCATAAAGGTGTTAAGAAACGATGACACAAGTTTGTCATGTAGCCAGAAGTGCCGCGGGCAGTCCTGTTTGCCTGCAGCGAACTTGTTGCCGATTACTGACCGCGCTTCATCATGAAAATGAAAAACAGCCCTCCCAACAAGGCAGTCGTAATGCCTATCGGTAGGTCTTCGGGGGCGATCAGGGTGCGGGAGATGACGTCGACCCAGACCATCAACAATGCGCCCAGAAGGGTGGCGACGGGTAACAATCGCCGATGCTCCGAGCCCACCAGACGTCTGGCCATGTGCGGCACCATCAGGCCGACAAAACCGATGGAGCCGCACAGGGCGACCAGTACGCCGGTCATCAGTGAGGCGATCAGAAAAACCAGCAGGCGCACGTTGCGCACTTGCAGGCCAAGGCTCACGGCGGTTTGATCGCCGCCCATCAGCGCGTTCAGTGAACGACCCAGCCCTTGCAGCAGGACCCAACCGCACAGCACCGTGATAAACGGCACCGCAAGCAACTCCCAGCGGGCCAGACCCAGCCCGCCGAGCATCCAGAACAGCACAGAGGAACTGGCGCGGTGGTCGCCCAGAAACAACGACAGGTTGGCGATTGCCATCATCACGAAGGACACGGCCACGCCGCCGAGCAGCAGGCGCTGGCTGTCCAGGCGGCCTTGGTGACTGGCTAGCCACAGCACCAGGCACAGGCTGACCAGCGAGCCGACAAAGGCGGCCAGTGGCAATGTCAGCATGCCGAACACTTCGCCCACATGCATGACCACGATCACTGCGCCAAGCGTGGCGCCCGAGGTCGCTCCCAGCAAATGCGGATCGGCCAGCGGATTGCGGGTCGCGGCTTGCAGAACACAGCCAATCAGTGCCAGCCCTGCGCCTGCCAGCGCGCCCAGCAGTACGCGGGGTGTGCGTATCAGCCAGACGATGGTTTCCTGACCCGCGGTCCAGAGCGGTGGATGTTCGACAGTACCGGAGAGTTTGAACATCAGGATACCCATCACCTGACTCAAGGGCACAGGGGCCGCGCCGAAGGTGATGCACACCAGGCACGACGTCAGCAGCAAAAGCGTCAGAGCGATCAACAGGCCCAGGTAACGACGCGGCCGTTCGGTCAGCCACTGCGCCAGCGTCATCGCTTCACGTCATGAAATGCCGCTGCAAGCGTCTCGATGGCCGTGACATTGTCGATGCCGGGCGTCACCGCCACATAGGGCAGCACGACATAACGCCGGTTGCGGATCGCGTCGACGGCTTGCAGTGCCGGATTGCTTTCAAGAAAGTGCTGTTTCTGCGCAGCGCTGACTTCGCCATAGTCAACGATCACGATCACCTCGGGATTGCTTTGCACGACCGACTCCCAGTTGACGTGGGTCCAGCTGGCCGCGACGTCGCCCATGACATTGCGGCCGCCCGCAGCGCTGATCAGCGCCTGGGGAATGGCCAGGCGCCCGGCGGTCATCGGCCGGTCTTCGCCGCTGTCATACAGGAATACCCTGGGCGGCGATTTGCCTGCCACACTTTTCTCGACGTCGCTCACACTGCGGCGCATCTGTGCAACCAGCTTTTCGGCCCGGGTCTGCACATCGAATATCCGACCCAGATTGAGCAGGTCGTTGTAGACATCCTCCAGCGTCGCTTCGGTGCGGGGCATTATCTGGGCGCAGGATTCGGTCAGTTCGTAGGCCTGAATGCCCAGCGGGGCGAGACTTTGCGGCGTGACATCGCCACCCACGCGCATGCCATAGTTCCAGCCGGCAAAATAGAAGTCGGCGTTTGCATTGAGCAGCGTTTCCAGAGACGGATATTTACTGGACAGCTCGGGCAGCTTGCCCAGGTCGCGTAAGAGCGCCTGATCGGGTTTGTTCCAGCCGGTAATGCCGCTGTAGCCGACCATGTGCGATTGCAAACCCAGGGCAACCATCATTTTGGTGAGGTTCACATCGTTGCTGACGGCACGCTGCGGCGCAGCCGTGAACGTCACCGAGCGGTCGCAGCTTTGCACCGTGACGGGGTAGGCGGCATACGCCATCGGGCTACATAGCAACGCGGCCAAAGCCAGGCGGGCGGACAGGCAGTTCATGTCAGGGTATCCAGGTGATGCGTGGGTAGTCGCGCAGAGGGTGGCTGTCGACCAGCGCCTTGGCGCCGAACACGTTGAGCAGCATTTCCGGGGTCAGCACATCCCGGGGCGTGCCTTGCGCAATGAGCCGGCCGTGATGAATGACACACAGGCGATCACAGAATGCCGCCGCCAGGTTCAGATCATGGATACTGGCCAGCGTGGCCATGCCGAGCTGTTTGACCAGCCCGAGCAATTCCAGTTGATGGCGCGGGTCGAGGTGATTGGTGGGCTCGTCCAGCACCATCAATCGGGGTTCTTGCACCAGCGCCCGCGCCAGCAGACAACGCTGCTTCTCGCCGCCGGAAAGCGTGTCGAACCGATGCTGCTCATAGCCCGCCAGCCCGACGGCGTTCAGCGCGTTTTGTACAATTGCGCGGTCGTGATCACTGTCTGCGGCAAAGAACCCTTGATGGGGCGCGCGACCCATGTTTGCCACATCCAGCAGTGTCAGGCCGAATGCATCGGGAAACTCCTGGGCAACCACTGCCACGTGCCGGGCGCACCAGCGCGGGCTGCACGACCAGATATCGCGGGCATTGATGGCGACCTTGCCGCTGTGCGGGCGGCTGTAGCGGAATGCGCAACGCAGCAGACTGGTCTTGCCGCTGCCGTTTGGCCCGATCAGGCCGACGAACTCGCCTGCGGCGATCTGCAGGTCGATATCCTTCAAGGCAAAGTGTTCGTGCGTGCAGACTGACGTCTGTTCCGGTGCCCACGCGAGGCGTTCCAGCGCCAGCATCAGAAACTCAAGTCCGCAGTCACGTACAGCGAGCGGGGTTCACCCAGAATCCATTGCTGCCCTTCGTTGTACTGACTCGCTGCGTATTGCCGATCAAACAGATTGCTCACCTCGTCGCCATCGAGCGAGCTGGTGCCGGCCGGGGTCTGCAAGGCCGTCAATGACAAGCGAGAACCGGAATGGGTAACTGAACCGAGATGCTCTGCATCTTGCGACAGGGCCGTAGCCTTAATCGTGGACGGAGCAAGCCCTACCTGTTCGGAAGCGTTTGCGTAACCTGCGCCGCAGGCCAGCAGGCAGAGTGTTGTGACTGCACGGCGGGATTGAAAAAGAGGGCTGATCATGGATGAAGGGTCGCTTTGGGGGACTGCGTTTGATAACCTTTTATTGTTATAACATAACATTTATAGGCCGGTATACCCACTTACTAATCTTCAAAGGGTGGGAGCAGTTCGATCTATATCGCTGGCGAATGCAGAATCTCTTTCAGAAGAGCGGGGCCGCCAGGGAGGTGTTCGGGCATCGCTTCCATGACTTGAGTTAAGTCATGCGAAAAATCGTAGAGTCAAAACCTTGTGTGGACGGTTACGTCAGAAATCAAATCTATCCAGTAGCCAGTTAAGTTCCCGGACCGTCAACGTAATTGCCTCCTGCATCTCATCGAGAGAGGCGTTGAAACGCCCCGACTCAAGGTGCTTGGACCGAAGGCACAGGCCGTTGTGCTCTCAGCAAAGGATTTTCACGTGTTTACTGTGTCGATTCAGAAAAAAGCAAGGGATCGGACACAGCGACTTTAATGTCCACATTTGACAGATTTCGAAATCAGCACGCTAGCGACCATCTGCCTGAAGGCACATTTTTTTACCATCGACCACTTTACATGGCCAGTGATCATTAATATAAGTGTCGGGTTTGAAGCAGGCATTTTGATTATTTACCCAGAATGTTTGCCAGCCAGAGCCTGAAGGTCTCAGATCATTGCATAACGAGTAACCGGTCGATACGAGCCACAGGGTGGTTAATATAGGCAGAGGAAGAGATACATACAGAAGCGTTTTCAAGAAGAGCTTAAACATGACACTTTGAAATTTTGCTGCACAGGTACCGGGTTCTGGAGAAAAAACCTTTCGCGTGGTAAATGCCGCTATTGCAGCATATCCCATCAATATCGCAATAAACGGCGCGGCAAGAAGGGCATAGGCTATATATTGAACTTCTATGATCGGAGCGTTTCTCCAGAGGCGTCCATAGACGGGTGTCACGCCGTCGACTATTATATATACGGCGCTGGCCAGTAGCAGGATAGCCAGTAAAAGCCCCAACACGGTGATGAGGCGAAAGTATTTGGGGAGTGAGTCTATGGATGCACTTTTAATTTTTTTCATAGCTTAGGGAGCCTGAATTGTCCTAGGCGTGGGAGTTCAGGGACTGGTAAGTTGGGCATTATTTGATCGGTGACATTGCGTTTGAACCAGTCTTTGGCGGCTTTTTCCGCTTCGCTCATCAAGGCATCAATAAGATTGTCAGGAAGGCTTCTTATTGAGTTTCTTATGTTGTCAGGATTGATTTTTTTTATGGTTTCACCGAGCTCTTCTAAGTGGTTGATTGTATAGTCAGTGTAGAGGCGTACCTGTTCTTTTAAGCCGCTCTTGATTCCATTGTTATTGTCTATCACGTTTAAAAAATAACTGGCTGCGAAAACAAATGCTACGCCGATAGCGACAGGTATTATTGCTGAACCTATGAAAACACCGGCGATACCTGCCGCTGCATAGCCGACAGCCGTTGCGATACCCGCTTTGACCAACTCAACGCCGACGCCGACGAAAAGGTCAGACATGACACTTTCGTCAGAGAGAAAGTGCTCAAATAATTCTATTCCTACCGCGACATAGGCGGAAAGTTTGAAACCCTTGATGGCCTCGCCATTGAGGCTGTATTTACCAATACCTACCTCAATAAGCTTCGCATTTTGAGCTAAATATCGTGTTCCCTTGAGCACCGATCTTAGTCCTGGCCTGCCCGTGATGATAACGTATTCCTTACCATTAACTATTGTATACTTAAGTCGGGTCTTATAGCCTCCGATGCGCTTCCACAGTTGCCCTAACTTAAATGTATCACGGGCTGCCATTCCGGTAGGCACTACCCAGTTGGTATTAACCCACTGATGCGCAGTGCTCTGGTAAAGCGACTTGGTACAGCCCCACCCCCCATCCAGTAGTTCTTTATCAGTTCGTGGGCACAGCCAATGCGTTTGTGTGGATCCTTCGTGCGGGGAACTGATGCTTGCCGCTAGGCGATTGGCGTCCTGAAGGGTCAGCACTATCATTTCAGTATGATTTGTGTCTAGGTCATGCTCGAGCTTTTGAGCCTGTTCGTTGGTCAGTCCCATAATATCCTCCCTGAATTTCGCAAATGTAAACTCGGACAGCGTCCTGGTCAAACTGTGCCTGTGTTACAAATGTTACAAAAATAATTTCCTGCCGTCATCTGGCTCAAGTCACATCATCTCTCTGCGCAGCTTGACAGATAAGAGCTCAGACGGTCTCATTATTCACTTCCAGACTATATTGCAGGATGCACAGATGATTTTTAATGCACTGGAGCAGTTGACTCAGCAGAACAGTCGACTAATCACCTTTGACTCACCACTGCCTCCCGAGCAAGAGCTGCGTCTGGAAAATTTTTCAGGACGTGAAGCGATTTCTGAGCTTTTTGCGTTTGAGGCCACGCTGATATCAAGTGACGCTCGAATTGAGTTGAAAAAGCTTGTGGGCAAGAAGGTTTCCCTCGGTCTCACCCTTGCTGATGGAAATGTTCGTCATCTTAATGCTCACGTATCGGACTTCGTGCATTTGGGGGCCGATGGAGGCGTCGCCAGCTATCATGCGCGGCTGGTGCCGTGGGTCTGGCTGCTTAGCAGGCGCAGTGATTCGCGCGTGTTTCAGGACAAAACAGTAGAAGAGGTTGTAAGGGAAATTTTTTCCTATTATCAGAGCCTCGCAGTATTTGAGTTTCGTCTGACTCGTCCTCTAAAGAAAATGAGTTACTGTACTCAATATATGGAGTCAGACTTAAATTTTATTCTTCGTCTCCTCGAAGCTGAAGGTTTATTTTTCACGTTTCAACATTCCCAAGATGAACACTGCATGATGATCATGGATGACAGTCGCGATCTTCCTGCGCTGCCTGCTCAACCCGTCATTCGGTATCATCGCGCATCGGTCACCGAAGAGGCTGACTCGATCACCACGTGGTCATCCTCTCGGAACCTACAGCCTACTCAGTTGGCCATGAAGTCTTTCGACTATAAACAGCCCAGAGATCCGCAACTGGTACAGATGAAATCAATCGCCAAACAGGGCGAGGTGGGAGAGTTTGAAACCTTCGATTATGAGGGGGTGTACGGTTACACGGATCTTGAAGATGGCCAACAAAAAGCCCGAAACCGGCTAGAGGCGATGGAGGTATTAGGCAAGCAGTTTTCGGGTTCCAGTAACTGCCGTGTCATGGAGCCTGGTTATTTCTTTGAGCTGACGCAGCACTACGATCATGACCAAGATAGCCAGGAGGACAGGCAGTTTTTATTGCTGAGCGTAAATCACTCAGGCCAGAACAACTATCTCAGCCACGGTGAGCCCGGTTACCAGAATTCATTTGAGTGCATCCGCCGTAAGATCCCTTACAGGCATAGACTTTCTACACCGCGAGCTGCAATCCGCGGCCCGCAAACCGCCATCATCGTCGGCCCCCCCGGCGAAGAAATCTACACTGATGAAATGGGCCGTGTAAAAGTGCAGTTCCACTGGGACCGCTATGGCCAGTTCGACGACAAAAGCTCCTGTTGGGTCCGCGTTGCCCAATCCGGTGCCAGCGGCGGTTTCGGTAGCATTCAGATCCCTCGTGTCGGCGACGAAGTCGTAGTGGTATTCCTCGACGGTAACCCTGACCGCCCGCTGATCATGGGCAGTCTCTACAACAGCCAGAACACGCCGCCATGGTCTCTCCCGGCCAACAAGACTCAAAGTGGCTTCATGACCCGGTCGATGAAAGGCCATGGCGGTACAGCGAACTTCTTTCGCTTTGAAGACAAGGCCGGTGCTGAGCAAGTCATCATGCACGCCGAGCGCAACATGGACACCGAGATTGAATTCGATGAGACGCACAAAGTCGGTAACAACCGCTTGATGACAATTGATGGCATGCAAACCGAGATCATCAAGAAAGACGCTGTGATGAATGTTCAGGAAGGCTCACTGACGATTCAGGTTGATAACCAGTTCATCCAGGTCAATGCCAAGCAGCACATCATTCTTCAGGTAGGCGAAAGCAGCATCACCCTTACCCCGGACGGAATCGAGATCAAAGGCAACGCCATTACCACGGTGAGCAAGGGCACAACTCAAATCACCGGCGCGCCGGTCAGAGTCAATGACTGAGGTAGCGAGCTGATGACCAGCACCAGTATTTATGATCGTATTTCAGAAAGGCTTTTGGCGAAGGGTGCACTAGGCTGTATGGTTCTGGCTACTCAGGCCCGCCTTGTTACCACCAGCTCCACCGCTGCAATACGGTCCACGTCTTCGTAACCCTCTTCAAGCAGCTCTTCGCCGAAGACATCCGGGTCCAGTTCGCGGTAGGTCCATGCCAGTGCCGCATGGTCGATATCGGCCTGCACCGCCTCGAAAAACGGATCGTGCTCGCCCACCATGGCCACGCCGGTGTAAAGCACCAGCGAGCCGCCCGGCGTGAGGCGGTCCAATGATTCGCGCAGGATGCGCACGGACAGGTCCGCGCCCAATGCATCACCACCGTGGCGGTAGGCGCGGCGCTTGGTGTCTTTCATGTAGGGCGGGTTGGCGACGATCAGGTCGAAATTTCCGCTCAGGCCCGAGAGAATATCGCTGTGGCAGCACTCCATATTCTTCAGCCCGGCGACCGCGGCATTGGTCTGCGCGAAATGCAGCGCCTTGGGGTTGATGTCGACGGCATGCACCTGAGCCTGCGGACGGGCGACCGCGATCATCATGGCACCGGCACCCGTACCGCAGCCGATGTCGACGGCGCGGTTGATCGGGTGCGACGTGCCTTGCAGATGACGATTGATGGACTGCGCGAAGCGATAGGTATCCGGACCGAAAAATACCGAGTCTTCATCTGCGGTAGGAAACGCGGAATGCACCAGCAGCAGGTCATCCAGGCTGGAAAATCTCACCCGGCTTTTCAGGCCGTCTTCCTTGCGTTCCAGAATACCGGCAGCCAGCAGCCCTTGAGCCTCTTCGACCGGCAGCATGGACTCCGGTATCAGCCGGCTCCAGCCGAAGACATCGCGCAGTGAAGCGGCAGTACGATTTTCCGGGCGTTGATTGACGTGTCGATGAGTCAGGGGTGTTGGCGTGACAAAGCGATAGCCACTGGTCTCAAGGCGCTGCGCCAAGGCAATCAGCGCGGCGCTGTCGGGGAGGGAAAGACTCATGCGTGGGCTCCTGTCATGCGCTCGGCCATGCTGCTCACAAACAGACGCGTCGCGTGCAGGCCGGCGGCGGTCGCGTGTCTTGCCGGCGACATGCTTTCGATCAACGTGGACATCTTCTCCGAGGCGGGCGCAGATTCCAGTTTCATGTGCAGTTCGCGCACGTCCGGATCAGCATCCGCCGAGGCAGGCACCGCAAGCGCGGGGGAGGGCTGAGCGCCGTCCTGCAGGTTGCGAAAGCGCGCGCGAAAGGCTTCCGGAAGCCGTTTGCCGACCGTGGCTTGTGCACTGCCATCCGACAGCCACTCGCCGGCGATCCAATCGTGCACGAGTTGCTTTTCATAACCGTTGAAGACGCCGAACATCGGTGCACCGGCGCCTTCGAACAGTTTCCAGAAGCGACTGTGCAGAGGGTCTTCGTGACGCTTGATCCAGCCTCTGTTCTCCAGTACGGCAAGAAATTCCGGGATCTGATCGGGCTCGGCGAGCCACTCGTTGACGGTCTTGCCGTCGAGACGGCAGTAATCGGAATGCATGTGCTGACCGAACGTGCGCTTGCGCTCGAGCATGGCGATCACTTCCTGCTCCAGGTCGAACGACTGGATCACCTGAGTTGATCCCATGCCCAACTCATTGAGGCGATAACCACTGGCGACACGACGATAAAACTCGTCGCGCTCCTGGCCGACAGGCATCAGTTCAAGGACGCTCTGCGCAGCCTTGCGCGCATGACCGGTGCTGGCGTTATCGATCGTCACATGCAGGGTGAAGTAGTAAGGGTCAATGCCCAGTTCATTCAGCTCGAATGATGTGATGAGCAAGTGCAGTGGCAGCTGTTCATAGCCCAGGTTGTAACCAATGACCTCGGGAAGGTACTGCTCGCTCAACTGCCCCAGTGAGAGCTGAATTGCGCCTTGCAGGTAGGCGTCGTCTGCCAGTGGCGCGCTGGTGTCGCAGTCCAGATCCGCCAGCAGTTTCCGGTACAGAGAGACGTGATTCTGCGCCTGTTCGCCGTCACCGAGTTCTTCAAGGTAGGTCCGAATCAGGCCGTGAAAGCGGTAGTCTGCCCAGCGTGGCAGCAATCCGTATAGCCAGGCGCCGTCGACCATTTTGGTCGGTGCGACCTGCTGAATGAAATACATCGCGTGCGCTTTGCTCTTGAAAAACCGTCGTGGTTTTCCGGCGCGGCGTTGCTCGAGATAGAGCGCGTATTGATCAGCCACGACCCCTACGTTCTGCTCCATCCACTGTTCAAGCGCTTCAGGCTGTGCCGGAAGGTCGCAGTGTTCGCGCTCGGCCAGGGCCAGGCAGTGATTCAGAAACAGGACCGCATCGTGTTGATGTTCAGGAGCACGTTCATTCATCCATGATTGATAGACGGTTTTTGAACAGGCTTCTTCAACGACGGTTTTGACGACGGCATCGCCGGTCATCACTTGAAGAGACGTCATGAAAATCGTACCTCGGCAGTTGAACATCACGTTGACGCGGTCATTCGGGGCTTTCTATTTTTCTATGCAGCTTTTCTATGCAACGTAGATAAGTGAGTGCCGCGACCCGGGTAAATTCAGCGTATTTTTTAGGGCACTGATCGGCGGCACTCTTGGTTAAGGCCGTTATTTCGTGATGCAACAGCGATCAAGCGATCAAGCCATCAGCGCTTCGACGGGTCATTGTCAAGCGAGCTTCCAGTCCCGAAAGACCTTGTCGCCATCCCCGCTTCGAAACCTCGGCGTGCAAGCAGCGCCTGCGCCTCGAAGGCACGAAGTCCTTTTACAAACACCCTGTTGGTCAACGCGCTATCCAGCTGGTCGCGGGGCGTGAGAGGTTGACTGGAGCTGAGTTTTTTCATGATTCCATTCTCCTGATCAAAACAAGGGTTGCCGTTTCAGGCGTCTTTGCCCTGGACAAAACCAGAGCCCAGGTCGGCACCGGTAATCGGGTTGGCGGCCGGGTCGGACTGGGTCCGTTCCTTCATCATTTCCAGCACCTCGGTGTCCTTTTCATCCAGCATGACCGAGGCCGTACCTTCGCCGCCATCGACAGCCGCTTGTGGCGATTCCACATACTCCCAGTCACCGCCCTGATTCCAGGCGCCGCGTACATTGGGTTCGCCTGACATGTTGAAGTACTTGTTGGTGAATTCCGGCATGCCCGGCAGTTTGCCCTGCGGGAAGTTGGGCTGGATGGCGTGCAGGGCTTTTTCAAAAGACAACTGGTGTGCAATTTCGCGAGTCATGAGAAAGCCCAGCGCTTCTTTAACGCCCGGGTCATCCGTCACGTTCATCAATCGCTCGTAAACAATCTTGGCTCTGGATTCTGCGGCGATATTGGAACGGAAGTCCGCTGTCGGCTCACCGATCGTATCGATATAAGCCGCTGTAAAGGGCACGCCGGCAGAGTTGGTCAATGGCGCACCGGAGCCATAGAGCAGGCTGGTGATATGTGAGTCATTGCCGTTACCGTTGATAGAGCGATACAACTCGCCTTCTTCTTCGATGCCTTCAGCCAATTGACCTTTGGCGCCCTTATTGAGCATGACAATAATGGAACCCACAATTTCAAGGTGGCTCAGTTCTTCGGTGGCGATATCCATCAGCAGGTCTTTACGGCCTGGATCTTCTTCGCTCAACCCTTGAGTGAAATAGCGTCCGGCTGCAGCCAGTTCACCCTGAGCCCCGCCGAACTGCTCAAGCAGAAGGTTGGCCAGTCCAGGATTGGGTCTTGCTACACGTACGGTATATTGAAGTCGCTTGTTATACATGAACATGTCGTATCCTCAGGCTTTGATCTCTCGGGAAGCGTCAACCCATGTGCATGGGCTCGATTCAACGCAGTCACAGGTTATGAGGGACTGTGGAGCGTGATCGTTACTGCTAACTTTTTTAAAGAGGACCGACGGTGTTTAAACGGCAGTTCAATAGAATTTTATTATTCCCCTTGCGTGGTTGAATGTTCGTTCATCGTCGCGGAGAAGCCTGCTTGAACCGGCCTGGCGGCCGGCACTGTTTTACACGGGAAACAGACTGAAAAGTGCAGTTATAAACAAACTCTATCAATCACTAAACCCTAGAGTTCAGTTATAAGGATACATCAACATATGGCCACATGACATCATTTAGATGATGGCATTAATATTTTGAATTTTTTGAAACTGCTGCGATCTGTTTTGCGAGTCGACAAAGCAGGAGCACCACAATGGCTGATGAAAAACACTACCGTATCGATTACCTGCTGCATGGCAGTTACAAGACGTTCTACATAAGGGCAGGCGCCATGGATAATAAAGAGGCCTGGCACTGGGCTTCAGTGGATGCCGGGTTCGGTGCGATTCCCAAGTACCGTTCCGATCCGGTGCCGAAGCTGAGCAAGCCTCAGGCGGAAAAGCTCGGTCTGTCGAACGTGGAGTGGGCGAGGGCTTGAATAGCCCTCGATCACCTCGATACGACGCTTACCGTCGTGCGTCACGATGCCGCACGACGGTATTACCCTTTTGCAAAGTCTACGGTCGCCCGACTGTCAGATGAACGGTTGTTTCCAGCCTGATCGACCTTAACACCCTCATTCGAATCATGCCTGCCGCAAGCGTCATGCCGGCAAAGCGCTCTCGCCCGCGATTCGCCCGATGATTCTGACCTCACGTTAACCGTGGCTTGGTCGATAGCTCCAGTATCAGGCTATAGCACCCATTGAACTTCCTGATAGGCCACTGCTCTCAAGTGATGTCAATGTGCCTCTATCTGAATGGATGACCTCGTTCAGCACGGCACAGCTGCCCCGTACTACCCGTGATGCAAAGAAAGGAGCTTTTCCGCCCGGATCGGACACCCTAATTAAAAAGAGAACACTATGAACATCCTTTCGCCTGGTATCTACCTGACCAACCGCCTGCGTTTTCCTGCCAAGTTTGCCGTTTTAGCCATCATTATCGTTATCCCGCTGATTGTTCTCGGTCTTCGGGTTTTCAACAGCCTGAATGCAAGCATCGACACGGTCGCGCAAGAGCGCGTTGGCCGTGAGTACCTGCAAATGACCACGCCCGTTCTGCGACTTTCCATGCTCCAGCGCGCGGCCAGTAACCGTCTGCTGGCCGGCGATGCTTCTGCCGCTCAGGATATAACCAGCAACCGCGCTCAGCTCGAGACTGCTCTTGCTAACCTTGCCGACATGGATGCGCGACAAGGGCAGCAGCTGGAAACCGAGAACCGCGTACAGCGCCTGCGTGAAAGCAACCGCTCCCTGATGGACAGTATCAAGCCAGGCCTGTCGCAGGATGAAGTGTTCGCCCAGTGGAATGAGCAACTGGCCCAGACACTCAACTTTATCTACTACGTCTCGGCTACCTCGGGCATGGTGCTGGACGAAGATTACGCCTCGCTGTTTCTGATCGACCTGAGCACCATCCGTATGCCCCGGGAAATCAACGTCGCCGGTCAGATCCGTGGTATTACGGCAGGTTTGATAACCGGTCAGGGGCTGAGTGTATCGATGCGTGGCTCGCTGGAGAGCCTGCTGAAGATCGAACTGCAATTTCGTGCGGAGCTGGAGCAAAGCATTCGACTGCTCAAGCGCCGTTCGCCAGAACTGGCCGCGCGCATCAGTGATCCGATCACTGCCTCTACTGCAGCGATGGACAGCTTTCGCGGCGACCTGCACGCGTACGTAAAAGGCACAGAGTTTTCGGTGCAGCAGGGGCAGGCGCTGAGTGCGCGCGGCAACGTCGTTGTCTCGGGCCTCTACAAGGCTCAGGACGAAATTCAGACTGCGCTTCAGGATGAGTTGAATACGCGCTACGACGCCCTGGTGCTGCAACGCGAAATCGTCATTGCCATGTGCGTGGTTATGGGTTTGTTGCTGCTCTATGCGTTCTGCAGTATCTACCGCGCCTTGCGCCTGACCATCGACAGCCTGCTGGGCGTAACCCGCCGTCTGGGCGAGGGTGATCTGAGTGCACGCGTAGCGGTCGTCAGCAAGGACGAAGTGGCGGATATCGCCAACGGCCTGAACCTGATGGCCGACGCCTTCGCCAGCTCTATCTCGCACATGGACCGTACCTCTTACGAACTGACTGATGTCGCGTCCCGGCTGGGCGCATCCATCGGCCTGGCCAAGCAATCCATGAACGCGCAGCAGGCTGAAACGGAGCAAGTGGCGACCGCGATCAACGAGATGACCGCGAGCGTCGCCGACGTGGCGCAGAACACCGAAGGTGCCGCACTGGCCGCCGATGAAGCGAACACCGCGTCACGTAACGGTCTGCGCATCATGCACCAGGCACACTCGACCATTCAGGCGCTGGCCGAAGAAGTCGAAGTCAGTGCCCAGAAAGTCCAGGCGCTGGCCCTGCACAGTCAGTCGATTGGTGGCGTTATCCAGGTCATCAGCACCATTGCCGATCAGACCAACCTGTTGGCCCTCAATGCCGCCATCGAAGCTGCACGGGCGGGCGAGCAGGGTCGCGGGTTTGCCGTGGTGGCTGATGAAGTCCGCACGCTGGCTTCGCGCACTCAGGCGTCGACCGAAGAAATTCGCGGCATCATCCAGCAACTGCAAGGTGCGACCGATGCTGCCGTGCAGCAGATGCAGGCCGGGCAGCAGAAGGCGCATGCGTGTATCAGTGCCGCCAGCGATGCTTCGGGCAGCCTGTCGAGCATCAGTCAGGGCGTGGAGCGCATCGTCGAGATGAACACGCAGATCGCCAGTGCTGCCGTGCAGCAGCATGCGGTCTCCGAAGACATCAACCGCAATGTCATGGAGATTCGTAACAGCTCCGGGACGTTGATGCTGGGTATCGATAACAATGCGGTCACCGCCGATGAGCTGGCGCGGGTCGCCAGCGACATGCGCAATGTCGTGGCGCGTTTCAAACTGACTGCCTGATTGAATCGGGGGCTGTTCAGCCCCCGATTTCCCTCCCTAATCGGCGCGCTCGCGCGGATTGCCTTTTTCCGATCAAGTTTTGCTCTTCTGCGGCCGATAGCTCTGGCGCGCGGGTTTGCTGTCCATAAAAACAAATCTCAGCTCTTTCGTTGCGCACAAAAAAGCATTTTCAGGAGATTTTATGAACAGCAGATTTGCGAATATCAGCGTCAACATGAAGTTGGCATTGGGCTTTGGGACCGTTCTTTTCTTCACGGCTGTCCTCGCCCTTGTTGGCTGGACCAGCCTCGACAAGCTCATCTATCGCACCGACCGAATCGGCGATATCACCAGGCTGAGTGACAACCTGACCACTCTGCGAATCGCGCGTCTGCAATACATGCTGACGGACGGCGATGAAACCGCAGCACAGAACATGCAAGGCAAGCTGGATGTGTTCAAGGCGCAGCAGCAATCACTGCTCGTCAGCTTCAACAATCCGGTCAACCTCAGGCCGCTGCGCGAACTGGCCGATGTCACTCGCGACTATGAAGCATCCCTGAACAGCATGCGCGCGGCGTACCAGGCCGGGGCCAAAGTGCGCAACGAGATGACCGCCAATGGCACAGCGGCCATGCAGGCCGTCGAGTCGTTGAATAATGCGGTCATGCAGATCGATCCTTCTGACCCGGCACGCTTCGATCTGGCCCAGTTGGCAAACAGCGCTCGGCAAGACTTGGTTCTGGTGCGTTATGAAGTGCGCGGCTATACCGGCAATCCGAACGACAAGACCGAGACAGCAGCCTTCCAGCAGCTCGATAGCGCGATCAGTCATCTGGACAGGCTCAAAGCCGCTTTTGGCACTGCCAACCGCGAACAGATCGCACAGTTTGAAAGCGCTTTACGCAATTACCGCAGCTCGGTCGATGCCTTCAAGGCAACCACTCAGACAGCGGCGAGCGTGCGCAAGGATCTGACTACTCAAGGCGCCACCATCGTCAAGCTGGGCGAAGAGTTGTACGGCCTGCAGATGCAGATGGGCAAGGAAGACACTGCTCAGGCGCGCAGCCTGCAGACAGGTTGTGTGGTGTTGGTCATGCTGCTGGGCATTCTTGCCGCTGTGGTCATCACGCGTCAGATCACTCGCCCATTGCGCGATACGCTGGCCATCGTCGAACGTATTGCGTCCGGCGACCTGACCCATACCGAAGCGGTCACCCGGCGCGATGAACTGGGCGTCTTGCAGCAAGGCATCCAGCGCATGGGGACAACCCTGCGCGAACTGATCTCCGGTATTCGCGACGGCGTCACACAGATTGCCAGCGCGGCCGAAGAACTGTCGGCTGTTACCGAGCAGACCAGTGCAGGGGTCAACAGCCAGAAGGTCGAGACCGACCAGGTGGCCACCGCCATGCATGAAATGTCGGCGACCGTGCACGAAGTGGCGCGCAATGCCGAGCAGGCGTCCGTGGCGGCTTCCGATGCCGACAAGCAGGCGCGTGAAGGCGACAAGGTCGTCGGCGAGGCCATCCAGCAGATCGAGCGATTGGCCGCTGAAGTGGTTCGCTCATCTGACGCAATGAACGTGCTTGAGCAGGAAAGTGACAAGATCGGCAAGGTCATGGATGTGATCAAGGCGGTCGCCGAGCAGACCAACCTGCTGGCCCTCAACGCCGCCATCGAAGCCGCGCGCGCCGGGGAAGCCGGCCGGGGTTTTGCCGTGGTGGCCGACGAAGTTCGCGGTCTGGCGCAACGTACCCAGCAGTCCACCGAAGAAATCGAAGGGCTGGTGTCGGCATTGCAGAATGGCACGCGTCAGGTGTCGGGCATCATGCTCGGCAGCCGCACGCTGACAGACAGCAGTGTCGAACTGACGCGCAGGGCCGGTACGTCGCTTGAGAGCATCACCCGGACCGTCTCGAGCATCCAGGCGATGAACCAGCAGATCGCCGCCGCCGCCGAACAGCAAAGCTCGGTGGCCGACGAAATCAGCCGCAGCATCGTCAACGTCCGCGACGTCTCCGAACAGACCGCCGAAGCCAGCGAAGAAACCGCAGCCTCCAGCGTCGAACTGGCACGCCTCGGTGGCCAGCTGCAGATGATGGTCAGCCACTTCCGGGTGTGACGGTCGCGCCCACGCGGAGCAGCCGGACACCTGTCGTTGCGCACGCTCCAGCGTGGGGATGCATTTCGTGACGCTCTGCGTTAC
>NZ_JAHPJG010000020.1:0-146010 GCF_020515755.1 Pseudomonas sp. B20 | reverse complement strand
AGTTCTCGACGCTCTGCGTCGCAAAGAGGACGCGGAGCGTCCGGAACGGCATGACGACGCGGAGCGTCGCACGATAATCGTAATCGAAGTATCCGTCCAGACCTTCAATCAGGCCGTCTGCGCTTCCATTTTCTGGCGCAGGCTCAGGGGGCGCATGTCGGTCCAGACTTCTTCGATGTGGGCCAGGCATTCTTTCTTGAAGCCGCTTTTGCCCACGGTGCGCCAGCCGTTGGGGATCGCCTTGTAGTCGGGCCAGATGGAATACTGTTCTTCGTGGTTGACTACAACTTGAAAGACGATGTCTTCCCGATCGAATACTGAAGTCATTGCTGCTCTCCATGTGTGTTCAGGGCTGCCGTGCCAATTCATGGCAGCTATAGGGATTGAACGTATCACTACGTCGAAAAATTAAACCTGGGCGACAGCGGCGTTCAACGCACGGCCAAAGATCTCTGCCACTTCGTCGATCTGCTCGGCGGTGATGATCAGCGGTGGCAGAAAACGTACCACGCTGGCATGTCGACCACCCAGCTCCAGAATCAACCCGCGCTTGAGGCATTCACGCTGGATCAGTGGGGCCAGACGCGCAAATAGCGGCGGATGTCCCTGTGCATCGCGCGCACCGGACGGGTCAACCAGTTCGACACCGAGCATCAGCCCGCGCCCGCGAATATCGCCCAGTTGCGGGAAGTCACGCTGCAAGGCACGCAGATGCCCGGACAGCCGCGCGCCCATGGCTGTCGCGTGTTCGCAAATGGAGTGCTCCTGAAGATAGCGCATGACGGCAGAACCGGTAGCCATGGCCATCTGATTGCCGCGAAAGGTCCCGGCGTGAGCGCCTGGCAGCCAGGTATCCAGCCATGAACGATAGACCACCACCGCCAGTGGCAGACTGCCGCCGATGGCTTTGGACATGACCACCACGTCCGGGATGATCCCGGCATGTTCGAAGGCAAACATCTTGCCGGTGCGTGCGAAACCGCTCTGGATTTCATCGACGATCAGCGCCACGCCGGCCTTTTCGGTGATGCGTCGCACGCCGCGCAGCCAGTCCAGATCAGCAGGGATGACTCCGCCCTCGCCCTGCACCACTTCAAGAATGACCGCTGCGGGCAATTGCACGCCGGCTTCCGGGTCGTTGAGCAGGTTTTCCAGATAATGCAGGTTGGCGCGCACGCCCTGTTCACCGCCAAGCCCGAATGGGCAACGGTAATCATAGGGGTACGGCAGAAACTGCACGCCTGTGCCGAGCAACGCACCCAGCGGCTTTTTAGGCCCCAGGCTGCCCATCAGGCTCAATGCGCCCTGGCTCATGCCGTGATAACCGCCCTGAAATGACAAGACCGTGCTGCGTCCGGTAGCGGTACGCACCAGCTTCAACGCGGCTTCCACCGCATCGGTCCCGGTTGGGCCGCAGAACTGAATCTTCGCCTCATCGGCCAGCGCTGGCGGCAGCAGGCCGAACAGGTCCTGAACAAACTGGTCTTTGACCGGCGTGGTAAGGTCCAGGGTGTGCAGCGGCAACTCGTCGGCGATCACCTGCTGGATCGCTTCGATAATCACTGGATGGTTATGCCCCAACGCCAGGGTGCCCGCGCCTGCCAGGCAATCGATGAAGCGCCGCCCTTCGACGTCCTCAATGTGAATACCCTTGGCGCGTTTGAGCGCCAGCGGTATGCGCCGCGGGTAGCTGCGTGCGTTGGACTCCTGGCGACTCTGTCGGGCCAGCAGTGGCGATTCGTCGAACTGGTAGAGCGTCTCAGCCGCAGCCGGGGCAACCCGTGTCGGCTGGTCATCGATAAACCTGGTAGCGACTGACATCTGTGCAACCCTCAATACGCGGCTTGAATGACCCGAAGCATGGACGTTGGCGCATGCCGCCTCAGGTGTGTGTTCGTTGCTTTGAAAACGCGCCAGCGGGCTGCGGATTTACACCCGGTAACGAGTTTTTTATCCGCAGCCCCACCTCTCCGACGAGAGGCTGATCAGAGCCCTTCCAGTTCCGCCATCAAGTCCGCCAGACGGTCGAATTTCTGCTCGTCGACCTGTGCTCCGCCAAGGCTTTCCAGGTGCTGCGCCAACGCCTGAACGGTGCTGAACTCGAACATTGCCCGCAACGGCACGTTACGCTTCAAGCGCTTCTGCGCACGGGTCACCACCTGGGTCGCGAGCAGCGAGTGCCCGCCCAGCTCGAAGAAGTTGTCGGTAATACCCACGCGCTCGACCTTGAGCACATCGGCCCAGATCGTCGCCAGCTGCTGCTCCATCTCCGTCTGCGGCGCCAGGTAATCCTGCTGCGCAAGGCTGACGTCCGGCTCAGGCAGGGCCTTGCGGTCGAGCTTGCCGTTCGGGGTCAGCGGCATGGCCTCCAGCAGCACCAGATGCGTCGGCACCATGTAGTCCGGCAGGCTGGCCTTGAGGTGGTTTTTCACCTCGTCACGCAGAGCCTCGTGATCCTGCGTCGCGGAACGCGGCACCAGATAGGCCGCCAGCACCTTGCCCAATGGGCCGTCGACGTCCAGCACCACTGAATCACGGATAGCGGGATGCTCCAGCAGACGGGTTTCGATTTCGCCCAGCTCGATGCGATAACCACGAATCTTCACCTGATGATCGACCCGGCCGACGTACTCCAGCACGCCGTCCTTGCGCCGCCGCGCCAGGTCACCGGTGCGGTACAGACGTTCGCCCGGCGCACCGAACGGATGCGGCACGAACACCGGCACGGTGCGCAGCGGATCAGCGACATAACCACGACCGACACCGGCACCGGCTACGCACAGCTCACCGACGGCACCCAGCGGCACGAGGTCCAGCGCATCGTCGAGCAGGTACAGACGATTGTTGTCGGTCGGCGAACCGATCGGCAGATAAGCGCTGCGAGTGGACTGCACATCGACCCGGAAGAACGCCACATCGTCGGAACACTCGGCCGGACCATAGGCATTCACCAGGCCGATCTGCGGGTAACGTTGCAGCCACTGGCTGGCCAGTTCCGGCGGCATGGCTTCCCCGGTCGGCAGCATCCAGCGCAGGCTGTCGAGCGCTGCCTGCGGTTCGGCGAGCAGGCCGGTGATCAGCGACGGCACGCTTTCCAGCACACTGATGCGCTGCGCCTGAACATGCGCCAAAAGGGCCTGCGGGTCACGGGCGATGTCGTTCGGCACGATGTCCACCCGAGCACCAAACAGCGGCGCGGCGAGAAACTGCCAGACCGAAATGTCGAAACTCTGCGAGGCGGTCTGGGCGATCACATCGCGTTCGCTCAGGCTCAGGTAAGGCACCTTGCTCAACTGGTTATTGAGCATGCCGCGCTGCTCGACCATCACGCCCTTCGGCAGCCCGGTAGAGCCTGAGGTGAAGATCACATAAGCGAGGTTGTCCGGCGCGCTGTAGCGACCAGGGTTGTGCTGCGCGGAATCGCTCTGCTGCACGTTTTCCCAGACCCGCAACTGCGGTCGGCTCGACTCAGGCAGCGCATCAAGTAACGCCCTGCCCTGTTCCAGACACTCAGCGCTGCACACCAGCAGCGGCGTGGCGCTCTGGTCGATGATGCCGCTCAGACGCGAGTTCGGCAGCGCCGGGTCCAGCGGCAGGTAACCGGCACCGGCCTTGAAGCTGCCGATGATCATGCCGAGTAATTCAACACCGCGCTCGGCGAGCAAGGCAACCGGCTGATCGAAACCGACACCAGCCTCGATCAGGGCATGGCCCAGACGGTTGCTGGCGATATTCAGCTCGGCATAGCTGAGCTGGCGACCCAGGCAACTGACCGCAATGCGCTCCGGATGCGCCGCGACCTGTGCTTCGAACAGTTCGACATAGCTTTTATCCAGCGGATAAGCGTGATCGCTCTGATTACAGCCGTCGATCAGGAAAGTGCGTTCCTGCTCACTGACCAGCGCCAGCTCGGCCATGTCGCCATGAAAGCCTTCGACCAGCGCCAGCAGCAGGCGCTTGAACTCACTGAGCATGCTCTGCACGGTGGATTCGTCGAAATAGCGCTGGTCGTAGGACAGGTGCAGGCCCAGGTCATCGCCCGGATAGCAGACCGCGGTCAGCGGGTAGTTGGTGTGGGTGCGCCCGGAATCCGAGGTGGCATTCAGGCTTTGCGCACGGTCCAGCACCGAGACCTCGACCGGCGCGTTCTCGAACACGAACAGGCTGTCGAACAGCGGCTGGCCCTTGGGCAGCTCGCTGTTTTCCTGAATGGTCACCAGCGGCAAGTACTCGTACTCGCGCAGTTGCATGTTGCTGTCCAGCAACTGGCCGAGCCACTGGCGAACGCTGCAACGCTGGTCGTCAGCCGGCATGCCGACACGCAGGGCGATGGTGTTGATGAACAACCCGACCGTGCGCTGCATCTGCGGCAGTTCCACCGGCCGCCCGGCCACGGTAACGCCGAACACCACGTCGCGATCACCGCTCATGCGCCGCAGGGTCAGCGCCCACGCCGCCTGGGCGAAGGTGTTGACGGTCAGTTGATGCTGCTGCGCCAGTTCGCGCAGTTGCGCACCGTCGCGTTCATCGAGACGGGTGTAGCAGTCGCCCACCACCATGCCACCGCTGTCGCCGGCATGTTCACGCAGGAACGGCCGGTCGCTGGGGATCGGCGTAGGCCGCTCGAAGCCGCGCAGGTTATCTCGCCACCAGTCACGCGCCTGCGTCAGGCCTCGGCGTTGCAGCCAGCCGATGTAGTCCCGATAGCGCGGTGCGGGGGCCAGTTGCGCATCGCGACCTTCGCCCAGCGCGGTGTAGATGTCGAAGAAGTCGTTCATCAGCAGCGAGCGGCACCAGGCATCGATCAGGATGTGGTGGTTGCTCATCATGAACCAGTAGCGCGCCTCGTCGACGCGGATCAGGCGCAGGTGGAACGGCGGCTGATCGAGCAGCGCGAAACCGGCCTCGCGCTCGGACTTGAGCAGGGCCTGCAAACGCGGCTCCTGCTGCTCCGCCGGCACGTCACGCCAGTCCAGATACTCGATTGGCGTGCTGCCCGGTTTGTGAATGACCTGCAGCATGGTTTCGCCGATGTTCCAGCAGAACGAGGCACGCAACGCTTCGTGACGGGCGATGACCGCTTGCCAGGCCTGGGCGAAACGCTGCGGGTCCAGCGCGCTGTCGATGCGGTAGCGGTCCTGCATGTAATACAGCCCGGTGCCCGGCTCAAGCAGGGTGTGCAGCAGCATGCCCTCCTGCATCGGGGTCAGCGGGTAGACGTCCTCGATGTGGCTTGGCGGAACCGGCAGCGCGTCGAGCTGCGCCTGATCCAGAGCAGCCAGCGGGAAGTCCGACGGCGTCAAGCCGCCGCTGCCATCGGCCAGGCAATGGGCAATCAGCGCCTGCAGGCAGGCCAGGTAATCCTGCGCCAGCGCTTCGATGGCAGCGGGTTCATAGCGCTCGGCACTGAAAGTCCAGCGCAGCAATAACTCGCCGCCGTACACCTGACTGTCGATGCTGAGTTCGTTGGGCAGCGGCGCCTGCGGATCGTGGGCCGCGCCTGGCGACTCTTCCAGCGGGCGGAACAGCGCGTCGTCAGCGAAGCTCTGATCAAACTGGCCTAGGTAGTTGAAGGTGATCGGCGCCACCAGCAGTGCCTGCATGGCAGCCTTGCTGGCGCTGTCGGCCAGGTAGCGCAGCACGCCATAGCCCAGCCCCTTGTGCGGCACCTGGCGCAGTTGCTCCTTGATCGCCTTGATCGAGTCGCCCGGTGCCGAATCGGCAGCCGGCGCTGGCGTCAGGCGCAGCGGATAGGCGCTGGTAAACCAGCCCACCGTACGGGTCAGGTCGATGTCATCGAACAGGTTTTCACGGCCGTGACCTTCAAGCTGGATCAGCGTCGACGGCTGCTCGCTCCAACGGCAGACCACCTGTGCCAGCGCGGTCAGCAGCAGGTCGTTGACCTGGGTTCGGTAGGCACTCGGCGCCTGTTGCAGCAGTTGCCGGGTACGTTCGGCATCCAGGCGCACGCTGACCGTCTGCGCATGACGATTCTGCCGACCGCCCTGCGGGTTATGGCACGGCAGACTCGTCGCAGGACCGTCCAGCTGGCGCTGCCACAGGTGCAGTTCTTCACGTAACGATTCATTACCTGCATAGGCCTGCAGACGCGCGGCCCAGTCGCGGAAGGCGCTGGTCTTCGCCGCAAAGCGCACCGGCGCGGCTTCGCTTAATTGACGATAAGCAGTTTGCAGATCGTCGAGCAGCACACGCCATGACACGCCATCGACCACCAGGTGATGAATGACCATCAGCAACCGTTGCTGGCCCTGCGGACCGTCGACCAGCAAGGCGCGCAGCAGCGGACCGTCTTGCAGGTCGAGACTGCGCTGGGTGTCGGCGTACAAGGCTGCGCATTCGGCCATGTCGCTGACCTGCGCCTGAATCAACAGGGTGGTGTCGGCGGACACTGCGCGGTGTTCTGCCTGCCACGTGCCCTCATGCTCGGTGAAACTCAGGCGCAGGGCATCGTGTTGCTCGAGCAGCGCACGCAACGCCTGCTCAAGGACGTTCGGGTCCAGCGCGCTGAGCGGCTCCAGCAGCAACGACTGATTCCAGTGCTGACTCCTGGGGATCGGCGTGTCGAAGAACCAGTGTTGAATCGGCGTCAGGCCGGAAGAACCGTCGAGCTGGCCCTGCTCGGCCTGAATCAGTTCGCGGGTGGTCGCCACGGCGGCCAGGGTCTGCACGGTCTGGTGCTGGAACAAATCACGCGGGCTGAAATGTATACCTAGCTGACGCGCACGGCTGACCACCTGAATCGACAGGATCGAGTCGCCGCCCAGCTCGAAGAAGTTATCGTTGAGGCCGACTTTTTCCACGTTCAACACCGCACACCAGATTGCCGCCAACTGTTGCTCCAGCTCACTGGCGGGCGCTACGTAGTGTTGACGATTGAGCTCCGGGTCTGGTGCAGGCAAGGCACGGCGGTCAAGTTTGCCGTTGGCGGTCAGCGGCATGCTGTCGAGCAGGATCAGGTGGGTCGGCACCATATAGTCCGGCAGTTGCGCCTTGAGGTGCGACTTGAGCGCTTCACGCAATTGCGTCTGCGGCTCATCGCCCTGCCCGGCCACGTCGCTGACCAGATAGCCCGCCAGCTGCTTGCCCGACGGCGTGTCCAGCGCCAGCACAATGGCTTCGCGAACGGCTTCGTGCTCCAGCAAGCGGGTTTCGATTTCACCCAGCTCGATGCGGAAGCCGCGAATCTTCACCTGATGGTCGATACGCCCCAGGTATTCCACCAAACCGTCGGCGCGCTGGCGCACCAGATCGCCGGTGCGATACAGACGTCCGCCATTGCTGGCGAATGTATCGGCCACGAAGCGTTCGGCAGTCATGCCGGGGCGCTGGTGATAGCCTTGCGCCAGGCCCGCTCCGCCGATGAACAGCTCGCCGCTCGCGCCCTGGGGCACCAGCGCCAGATCGGCGTCGAGAATGTACGCCACCCTTGCACCGACCACGCGACCGATCGGCACGCTGGCTTCGCCCTCCTCCAGTTGCTGCGGGGCCAGACTGGCCAGCGGCATGACCACGGTTTCGGTCGGGCCGTAGGCATTGAACAGCAGCTCGGGCTGGAACACCGCACGGATGCGTTGCAGGTGTTCGCCGGTCAACGCTTCGCCGCCGGTGATGCACATGCGCACCGGCAGGGTCTGGCCCTGGGTCGCCAGCCACTGCGCCAACTGGCTGCCGTAACTGGGCGTGAAGCCGAGAATATTGACCTGCTGCTGACGAATCAGCGTGCAGATTTCTTCGGCGTCCCACTGCCCCTGAGCACGCAGCACCACACGCGCACCGCTGAGCAAGGGCACCAGCAGACGCTCGGTAGCGGCATCGAAATTGATCGAGTAGAAATGCAGCTCACAGTCGTCAGGGCGCATGTCGAAGCGTCGGATCACCGCCTGGCAATGCATGGCGATTTCACCATGGGACACCACCACGCCCTTGGGTTTGCCGGTCGAACCGGAGGTGTAGATCAGATACGCCTGATGCTGCGGCAGGCTGATGAACGGCAGTTCATCGGACGAAAAAGATTCCAGCAGCGGCTGATCGTCTTCCAGGCACCCGCGGGCCACCCCCTCAGGCAACTCGCCCAACGCGGTAAACAGGGCACGATCGCTCAGCAGCAACCCGACGCCGCTGTCTTCGATCATGTAGTGCAGGCGTTCCAGCGGGTATTCCGGGTCAAGCGGCACGTAAGCGCCACCGGCCTTGAGGATCGCCAGCAGGCCGACGACCATGTCCAGCGAACGCGGCAGCGCCAGACCGACGCGAACCTGCGGGCCGACGCCGCGTTCGCGAAGCATCCAGGCCAGTTGATTGGCCTTGGCGTCCAGCTCGGCGTAGCTGAGGGTTTGCCCGGCGAACGTCAGCGCCGGCGCGTCTGCCCGCCGTTGTGCCTGTTCGGCGAACAGGCTGTGAATGCATTGGTCGAGCCGTTGTTCACCCGCTTCGACGCCGAGGCTGTCGAGCAGATGCTGACGCTCTGTGTCCTGCAGCAGCGGCAATTCACTCAAACGCTGTTGTGGATCAGCGAGCAGCGCCTGCAGCAGGTTCAGCCAGTGCTCGGCCATCTGCGCGATGCGCGGTTCGTCGAACAGATCGGTGCTGTAGGTCAGGCAGCAACCCAGACGGTGGTCCAGTTCGGTGACTTCCAGATTGAGGTCGAACTTGGTGGCTCGCGCATCGTTGACCAGGTACTCGACAGTCATGCCCGCCAGTTCGCGGCTTTGCTGGAACTCCCAGCGTTGCACGTTGCACATCACCTGAAACAGCGGGTTGTAGGCTGCGCTGCGTGGCGGTTGCAGGGCTTCGACCAGATGATCGAACGGCAGGTCCTGATGCGACTGGCCTTCGATCACCGTGTGGCGAACCTGTTCGAACAGCTGGGCGACGCTCATCTGCCCGTCAAGCTGCACGCGCAACACCTGGGTATTGAGGAACGCGCCGATCAGCCCTTCGCTTTCCGGACGAATGCGGTTGGCCACCGGCGCGCCGATGCGCAAGTCGTTCTGGCCGCTGTAGCGGTAGAGCAATACCGCCAGGGTGGCGGTCATGGTCATGAACAGGGTCAGGCCGTTGCGCGCATTGAATGCACGAACTTTCGCGGCCAGGTCGGCGTTCAGGTCGAAGCGATACAGTTCGCCCTGATGGCTTTGCACCGGCGGACGCGGTCGGTCCGCAGGCAGCTCCAGCAATGGGTGCTCGTTGCCCAACTGCGCGGTCCAGTAATCGAGCTGGCGCTGGCGTTCGCCGGCTTCCATCCACTGCCGCTGCCAGACGCTGTAATCCAGGTAATGCACCGCCAGTGGCTTCAGCGGCGATGGTCGTCCTTCGAGGAAGGCTTCGTAAAGCTGCCCCAGTTCGCGGGCGAAAATGTCCATCGCCCAGCCTTCGGTGACGATGTGGTGCAGGGTCAGGACAAAGTAATGCTCAAGGTCGCTCGCCTTGGCCAGACACGCGCGCAACAACGGTCCGGTTTCCAGATCGAAGGGCTGGTGCGCCTCGCTGTCGGCCAGTGCCTGAATGCGTTGCTGACGAGCCTCGGCGGGCAACGCAGAATAATCCTGCCACTGCACGCGCAGGCCGGACTGCTCGCTGACCTGCTGGCACGCTACGCCGTTGACGCTCGGGAACGTGGTGCGCAGGGTTTCGTGGCGCAGGATCAAGGCTTGTAGCGCTGCCTCGAAGCACTCGATGTTCAGCACGCCTTTCAGGCGCGCCATGCCGCCGACGTTGTAGGCCGGGCTGTCCGGTTCCATCTGCCAGAGGAACCACATGCGCTGCTGGGAGTAGGACAACGGCACCGGCTGGCTGCGGTCGACACGGGCAATCGGTTGCAGGCTGCTGCGTGCGCCGGACTGCTGAATGGCCTCAACCTGTTCGGCAAACGCGCCCAGTTCGCTGGCTTCGAACAGCGTCCGTAACGGCAGGTCGATGTCGCACGCCTGACGCACGCGGGAAATGATTTGCGTGGCCAGCAACGAATGCCCGCCCAGCTCGAAGAAATCATCGCGCAGGCCGACACGCGGCACGCCCAGCACCTGTCGCCAGACAGCGGCGATCTGTTTTTGCAGATCGGTCTGCGGCTCGACGTGTTCGCGAGTCTGCCATTGCGGCTCGGGCAAGGCGCGACGATCCAGCTTGCCGCTCGGGCTCAGGGGCATGCTGTCGAGGCGCACCAGCTGCGCCGGGACCATGTAATCCGGCAGCTCCAGGGCCAGTGCCGACTTGATGCGCTCAGCCTCGACGTTCTGCCCTGCTTCGGCGGTGTAGTAACCGATCAGTTGCGGCCCGGCAACGGTTTCGCGCAGCAGCACGGCTGCCTGGCCTATGCCTGGCTGGGCCAGCAAACGCGCTTCGATCTCTTGTGGTTCGACGCGGAAACCGCGCAGTTTGACCTGCTGATCCAGACGACCGAGGTATTCCAGCGCGCCATCGGCGGCCCAGCGTACCAGGTCCCCGGTGCGATACAGGCGCTCACCCGCTTGCCCCAGCGGATCGGCGATGAAGCGCTCGGCGGTCAGCCCGGGACGCCTCAGATAGCCACGCGCCAGACCGATGCCGCCGATGCACAGCTCCCCGGCCACCCCGCGTGGCAGCGGATTCAGTTCGCTGTCCAGCACCCGGCACAGCACATTGCCCAATGGCCGGCCGATCGGCGAGCGCAGGCCGTCGCTGATCCGGCACTGCCAGTGGGTGACGTTGATCGCGGTTTCAGTCGGGCCATAGCGGTTGTGCAGCTGTACGCCGGGCAGTTGCTCGAGCACCCGGTTGCGCAGCTCGCCGGGCAACGCTTCGCCGCCGGAAAACAGCCGACGCAGGCTGCTGCACTGCTGCGCCAGCGGCTCATCGATGAACAGTTGCAGCAGCGGCGGCACGAAGTGCAGCGTGGTCACCGAATACGCGTTGATCAGCTGCGCGATGCGCTGCGGATCGCGGTGTTCGCCAGGGCCTGCCAGCAGCAGACGGCAGCCGGTGATCAGCGGCCAGAAGCACTCCCACACCGAAACGTCGAAACTGATCGGTGCCTTCTGCATCAGCACGTCGCTTTCATCCAGTGCGTAGGTGTCCTGCATCCATTGCAGGCGCTCGGCCAGGGCCGCGTGAGTGTTGCCGACGCCTTTGGGCTGACCGGTCGAGCCGGAGGTGTAAATCACGTACGCCAGGTTGTCGCCGTGCAGGTTCAGACGCGGCGCACTGACCGGCCAGTTGTCCAGGTGCAGGGTGTCCATGGCGACCGTGCACACGCCCTCGGCGCTCGGCAGGTCGCCCAGCAGATGGCTCTGGGTCAACAGCAGTTCGACCCCGCTGTCCTGCAGCATGTAGGCGAGTCGATCCATCGGATAGTCCGGGTCTAGCGGCACGTAAGCCCCGCCTGCCTTGAGGATCGCCAGCAGCCCGATCAACAGCTGCGGCGAACGCTCGGCGGCGATCGCCACCTTGATGTCCGGACCAACGCCCTTGTCGCGCAGGTAATGCGCCAGGCGGTTGGCCTGCGCGTGCAGGCTGGCGAAGTCGAGGCTGCCGCCCTCCCACACCAGTGCGATACGTTCCGGGGTCTGCCGCGCCTGGCGGTCCAGCCGTTCAGGCAACCACAGCGTGGCCGGCGTGCAAGACGCGGCGCTCCATTGCGCCTGTTGCTCCTGCTCCTCGGCGCTGAGCAGTTGCACGTCACCCAGCGCGAGCTGGGCCTGCTGACTGACCTGCGTCAGCAGACGTACATAGTGCCTAGCCATGGCGACGATGGTGTCGTGCTCGAACAGTTCGTCAGCGTAATCGAAGGACAGCGTCAGGCGGCCGTTGCGGTCCTCCTCGCTATGCAGTTGCAGATCGAACTTGGCCTCGCGGCTGTGCCACGGCAGCTCTTCGGCCAGCAGCCCCGGCAGACGACGCAGCGCGCCGAGGTCGCGTTGCTGGTGGTTGAACATGACTTGAAACAGACCGTGCTCGCGCGCCTGCGGAAACGCTTCGACCAGTTGCTCGAACGGCACGTCCTGATGGGCCTGGGCTTCAAGCGCCGCCTGCCGGGTCTGGGCCAGCAGGGTCGAGAATGGCAGACGCGGGTCCAGCTCTGCGCGCAGCACCAGGGTGTTGATGAAGAAGCCGATCAGGCCCTGAGTTTCATGGCGTGGCCGATTGGCGCCGGGCACACCGATGCGAATGTCGGCTTGCCCGCTGTAACGATGCAACAGGGTCTGGAACCCTGCCAGCAGGAACATGAACGACGTCGATTGCCAGGCTTGCGCGGTGTTGCGCACGGCGGCGCTCAGTTCGGCAGTCAAGCGCAGGCTGTAGCGCGAGGCGCTGTGCTGCTGGCGGGCCGAACGCGGATGGTCAGCGTTCAGCGTCAGGACTGGCTGTTCATCACCCAGTTGCTGCTGCCAGTAAGCCAGTTGGCGCTCGGCCTCGCCGTTCGCCAGCCATTCGCGCTGCCATTGGCCGTAATCGGCGTAACGCAGCGGCAACGGTGCCAGCTCCAGCGTCTGGCCCTGAACAGCCGAGGCGTAGAGGCGCGAGAATTCGTCGATCAGCACATTCAGCGACCAGCCATCGGCAATGATGTGGTGCAGCGTGACCAGCAATTGATGCTCTTCTTCGTCCAGTTGCAGCAGCGTGACGCGCAGCAAAGGGCCGTGTTGCAGATCGAACGGCAAGCGCGCCTGTTGTTCGCGAATCGCCACGGCCCGTGCCTGACGCTCGGCGCTGGGCAGGTCGCTGATATCGAGTGTGTCGAGGTGAAATTCACTTGGCGCGTCGATACGTTGCAGGGCCACGCCGTCCTGTTCGTAGAAGCGCGTACGCAGCGATTCATGGCGCTCGATAAGGCGCTGGAAGCTGGTGCGCAACGCAGTGCTGTCCAGTTCACCGCGCAGATGGAGCCCGCCGGGAATGTTGTAGGCGCTGCTGTGCGGATCGAGCTGCCAGAGGAACCACAGGCGGTTTTGGGCCATGGACTGTGGCAGATGCTCATTGCCGGGCAATCGGGCGATGGCGCTCTGTGTCTGGCTGTCGCCTTGCGATGCGGCGGTCTGCAGCGTTTTGACCTGTGCCGCGAAGGCCGCCAGTGTCGGTGCTTCGAAGAGCAGTCGCAGGTTCAGGTCGATCCCCAGCGTTTCGCGCAGGCGGGCCACGACCTGGGTCGCGATGATCGAGTTGCCGCCCAGCAGGAAGAAATGGTCGTCGGCACTGACCTGCTCGCACTGCAACTGCTCGCACCAGACTGTGGCGATCTGCGCTTGCAGGTCCGAGCCGCTGCTTGGGGCACAGCCTGAAAGAGTGGCATCGCTCGCAGGAAACACCGCGTAGCTGTCCAGGCTGCCGTCGGCCAGACGCGTGCGGCAGGCCGAGCGCTGCAATTTGCCGCTGGAGGTCTTGGGCAGCGCGCCCGGATTGAGCAGCACCACGACACTCGGCGCTTCCTGAAACGCCTCGGCCACGGTCTGCCGGATGATTTTGATCAACGCGTCCGGCGTGAGGGTTTTCTGCACGCTGCGACTGATTTCAGCAGCAATGCCGATGCCTTCGCTACCGTCCTGAGTGACGGCAAACGCCGCCACCCGGCCTTTGCGCACGACATCCACCTCGCTCTCGATGAGCTTTTCGATGTCCTGCGGGTACAGGTTTTGGCCACGAACAATCAGCATGTCCTTCAGGCGGCCGGTGATGTACAGCTCGCCGTGACGCTGAAAACCCAGGTCGCCGGTGCGCAGCCAGGTCTGCCCGGCATGCTGCACGAATGCCCTGACGGTGGCCTCAGGGTTGCGCCAGTAACCGTGGGCGATGCTCGGCCCGCTGGCCCAGACTTCGCCAACCTGATTTTCGTCGAGCACCTGCAGGCTGACCGGGTCGGCGATCAGCACGCCATGCCCTGGCTGGCCCGTGCCGCAGCTCATGATCGGCATACCGTCACCCGGTTCTACGACATTGCGCGCCAGCGCCTGCGCGTCCAGGCGCAGCGATGGAATACCCTTGCCGCGCTTGCCTCCGGCCACATACAGCGTCGCTTCGGCCAGGCCGTAGGACGCCATGAAGCTGTCAGGCGTGAAGCCGCAACTGGCGAACTTCTCGGCAAATGCGCTCAGGCTGTCTTCGCGAATCGGCTCGGAGCCCGAATACGCCACACGCCAGCGACTCAGGTCCAGACGCTCCAGCGCAGAATCGCTGACCCGTGCGCTGCACAGCTGGTAGGCAAAGTCAGGCCCGCCGCTGATGGTGCCGCCGTATTCACTGATCGCTTCCAGCCAGCGCAATGGCCGGGCAAGGAAGTACGCGGGAGCCATCAGGATGCATGGGACGCCGCTGAAAATCGGCTGCAACAAGCCGCCGATCAGACCCATGTCGTGGTACAGCGGCAGCCAGCTGACAATCACGTCGTCCGGGTTGACGTCGATGCCGAAGCTGTGGCGGATCAATGACTCGTTGGCGACCAGATTGCCATGCGTGACCTGCACGCCCTTGGGCAGTGCGGTCGAGCCCGAGGTGTATTGCAGGAATGCGATGTCGTCGGCCTGCAGCTGCGGGCCCTGCCAGTCTTGTGCCGGGGCAGCAGGCAACGTGTCGACACAGAGCAATGGCGGTGCATCGGCGGCGCAAAGCTCGTCCATCTGCAGCAAGGCAGGCTGCAAATCGGAGCCGGTCAGCAGCAGACGCGGCTCGGCATCGGCGATGATCGACAGCAGTCGCTCCTGGTGATGGCGACGATTGGATTCCGGCGGATAAGCCGGCACGGCAATGACCCCGGCATACAGGCAGCCGAAGAACGCCGCGACATAGTCCGGCCCGCTATGGAACAGCAGAATCGCCCGATCTCCCGGCACAGCCTCACGTTGCAATGCAGCAGCGATGGTCCGCGCGCGCAGGTCCAGGTCACGGTAGGTCAACACCAGGCCCTGGTCTTTCTCATCGGTGAGAAAACGCAGCGCCAGCCGATCCGGCGTGTGCAAGGCGCGACGCTGAAGAGCCTGAGCCAGAGTGTCGGGGAGTTCAAACGCATCCATGATGGGGTTCCTGCTAGATTCGGCGTGCCAGATAAAATCTGAATTTCAAAAAAGACGCGCGCCCTGCAAGGAGGCCGCGTGCGGAGCAGACAGGGTCAACCGGCGGCCCGGTTCATTTGCCGTGACGCGCTGTTGCGCCAGCGTGTCAGGTGCTGTTCGCAATAGCGCCGCAGCAGACGGAGCAGCTGCGTTTGCTCGTCGACCAGATAAAAGTGATGGCCCTCGAACATGTCCAGAGAGAAGCCGGTGCAGGTCTCCTCCTGCCAGTCGAGCAGCTGCTCGACGCTGATGCTGTCCTGCTTGCCGCCAAATACATGGATCGGCACGCTGAGCGGCTCGCGCCTGCCATACACAAAGCTGCCGCAGAGCAGAAAATCGGCGCGCAGGATCGGCAGCATCAACTGCATGAGCTCCTGGTTGGCGATGACGTTTTCGCTGGTGCCTTTTAACGTGCGCAATCGGTCGAGCAGTTGCGCATCAGTCTTCGCAGTGGCGTATTCGCTGACATCGCGACGCACCGGGCCGGCAGTCGCCGATGCGAACAGCGCCAGCGGCGCAGGCAGACCGCGCTTGCGCAAGGCGTGCGCCAGCTCAAAGGCCAGCAGCCCGCCCAGACTGTGACCAAACAGCGCATAGGGCTTGTCCAGTTCGGCACTGATCTCGTCGGCCAGATGATTGGCCAACTGCACGATGTCGGTCTGCAAGGGCTCGTCCATGCGCATGCCACGACCGGGAAGCTCCAGCGGGCGCACGTTCAGCCACTCTGGCAATTTGCGCCGCCAGGGGCTGTAGAACATCGCGCTGGCCCCCGAATAGGGCAGACAGAACAGCGTCAGGCTCACCGGCGTGCTCATATCGAAACCGTCCGTCTGTGGGCACGGATGTAACAGCGGCGATGCGCGTGATCGGAACGCATGGGGTTCTCCTGAGGTATTCCCTGGCCGCAACCGTGGTCGGGCCTGTCACCAATGAGAACGGATGGCGTCTGCAAATAATTAGGCGGATGCACGCGGTGAAGACATGCAGGACAAAAGCGCCCTTTTAAAGTGCGCTGATTGGCTTTCGCATTTGACAATAATTATCATTAAGGATAATTTGTCGCCCCATGTGATGGCGCTGCTCCTTTCATGCGGCCCTCCCCTCCATTGTTGAAGCAGCAAGGTGAATTCCATGACGGAACACGTAATCACAAGTAAGTGCGACTCACCCTTACTCCAGGCATTCGTCGATAACTACTTGCTGCTGGTCAAGATTGCGGCCCGCATCGTGGGTTGCCGCTCGCGCGCCGAAGACGTCGTGCAGGATGCCTTTTTCAGACTGCGCTCGGCACCGCAGGCCACGCTGACCTTCAAGGCACAGCTCAGTTACCTGTTTCAGATCGTGCGCAACCTGGCCATCGATCATTACCGCAAACAGGCACTGGAACAGAAATACACCGGCCCCGAGGCCGAGGGGCTGAACGTTGTAATTCAGGGTGCCTCGCCGGAAATCTCGCACATCAATTTCTCCAGCCTGGAGAAAATTGCCGACGCCCTGACCGAGCTGCCGCCCCGCACCCGCTATGCGTTCGAGATGTACCGCCTGCACGGCGTGCCGCAAAAGGACATCGCCAAGGAACTGGGTGTGTCGCCGACACTGGTCAACTTCATGATCCGCGATGCGCTGATTCATTGCCGCAAGGTCAATGGCGCCCAGGCCGAAGCCTGATTGCGAGCGGTTCAGACAGGCAAAAAAATCCGGAGCACTGGCTCCGGATTTTTGTTTTCAGCCTGGCAGACGACGGATCAGCGGCTGACCTGATACTCAGGCTGCACTTCCGGCATCGCCGAGGAGTGGTGGTTGAGAATCTTCCACTCATTGCCGACGCGGTGGTAGAGGAACGAGTAACGTGCCTGTACCTTGGTCTTCTTGCCGTCCGGCGCCGTCAACGTGAAGGTGTAGACACCGTTGTCCGCTGCGGCATCAGGGCCCAGGCGACGAATCTCCCGGTAGTTGATCTCGCCGATCGGCTTGAGCGCCAGGAACTTGTCGAAGTAGTCCTTGATCTCTGCCGGAGTGGCACGCACCTTGTTGGAGACCGTAGGCTGCAGGACAGCGTCAGGCGCGTACAACGATGCGACGGTAGTGGAGTTTCCGGTTTGCAGGGCCTTGTTCCAGCGATCAAACAGACCGGCGATTTCCTTGTCGTTCACATTGCTTGGCGTCTCGGCCACCATGCGGTAGGTGTAGCCGGACGGCTCGGCAGCAGCGTGAACCATCGGTGCACTTACAGCCAGCAACAGGGCCAGGGCGGTCAATTTCGTTTTCATCGCTACTCTCCTACGGGGATCTGTTCAGGGATTCAGTGAGTGCCACTTTGCCCTCCCCGCCACGGCTCGCCATCGGCCAACCGGGGTTAACTGTGTATGCCGATCGGCAGATAGGCTTCACCTCCTGATACAGTTCTAATAGCCTTACTTCTGTTATGCCCGCGCGGGCATCAACCCTCGCTGGAGCACCCCATGCAAAGTCCTCCCCATGACCCGGCAAGCGCACTGGCAATCCGTAACCAGTATCGCCAGTCGCAAAGCCGCGCCGCACGTCTTCGTCTGCTGGTCGATACCGGCCAGGAGCTGACCCATCTGCCACCTCAGGCCATGCGCCAGTGCGTGCTGCAACGTGCGTGCGCATTCGTGGCCATGGACCATGGCCTGCTGCTGGAATGGAGTGCCGACAACGGTGTGCAGACCACCGCCAGTCATGGCAGTGCCGAACGCCTCGCCACGCTTGAAACCGCTGCCGACCCGCTGGCCACCGGCCCGCAATGGCTGGAGCGGCCCGCTGCCGACCTGCCGTGCATGCTGCTGTTACCGTTGCGTGGCGCCGACGAAGGCTCATTTGGCACCCTGCTGCTGGCCAACAGCGTGGGCATCAATGCGCCGGACAACGAAGACATCGAGTCGCTGCAATTGCTGGCGACGTTGCTGGCGGCGCACCTGGAAAACAATCGGCTGCTCGACGCGCTGGTGGTCAGAGAGCAGACCATGTCCGAACTGGTCCGCCAGTTGTTCACCGCTCAGGAAGACGAACGCAAACGCATGGCCTACGACCTGCATGATGGTCTGGCCCAGACCCTGGCCGGTCTGCACCAGCGATTGCAGGGCTTTGCCGGTCGCTGTCCGGAGCTGCCTGCGCCACTGGACGCCGATCTGCAGGCCATTCTCAAGCTGGCACAGCACTGCGTGGGTGAAGGTCGACAGTTGATCAGTGGACTGCGGCCGAGCGTGCTCGACGATTTCGGTCTGCTGCAGGCGGTCGACAAGGACGCCGACCGGTTGCGTGAAGCCGGAGTAGCGGTGCACTGGCGCTCGCGCTCCCTGACCCGCCTGCCCAGCCATCTGGAAATCGCCCTGTTCCGTATAGCCCAGGAAGGCATCAACAATGTGCTCAAACACGCCAGTGCAGGCCGCGTAGAATTGGCCCTGGAACTGAGTGAAGAGCACATTTCACTGCTGCTGGAAGACAACGGCAGTGGCTTCATCACCCAAAAACCGTTTAATGGCAAAGGCGTCCAGAAACTGGGCCTGGTGGCCATGCAGGAGCGCGCCAGCCTGCTCGGCGGCCGTCTGACCTGCGTCAGTCGGCCCGGGCACGGCACCCGACTGCGCGCCATCGTTCCTTTTACCGCAGACAAGGCAATGACATGACTGACACTGTGCGACTGGTTTTAGCGGACGATCATGAAGTGACGCGCACCGGGTTCGTCTCGCTGCTGGCGGGTCATCCGGAATTCGAAGTGGTCGGTCAGGCAGCCGACGGCCAGCAAGCCATCGATCTGTGCCTGGAACTGCAACCGGACATCGCCATCCTCGACATTCGCATGCCGGTGCTCAACGGGCTGGGCGCTGCGCGGATTCTCCAACAGCGCATGCCGGATCTGAAAGTGGTGATTTTCACCATGGATGACAGCACCGATCACCTGGAAGCTGCGATCAGTGCCGGTGCGGTGGGCTACCTGCTCAAGGATGCCAGCCGCGACGAAGTGATCGACGGCCTGCAACGGGTGGCGCGTGGTGAAGAAGCACTGAACAGCGCCGTCAGCGCGCGCCTGCTGCGGCGCATGACCGAACGCAACACCAGTGGTGCCGCCCTGCCGGAAACCCTCACCCCGCGTGAACGTCAGGTACTCGGCTTGGTAGCGGGCGGCTTCAGTAACCGGGAAATCGGCGAAAAACTCGGCATCACCACCGGCACTGCCAAGGCCCACGTGGAAAAGGTCATCGGCAAACTCGGCGCCTCGGACCGCACGCAGGCGGCGGTACGCGGTGTGGCACTGGGGCTGGTGAGCCAATCGACGAGCGACTGGCAATGACCGCACACGCCAGCAGTCGCTGGGAGGACCTTCCGCTACGCGGCAAGGCGCTGGTGGCTATTTCGCTGCCACTGGCGATTCTCATGTTCTCGCTGGTGCTGATCTATATCGCCGAGCGCCAGACTGCTCGGGCAGAGGAAGACGTGCGGCGTGTGCTGCTCGTGCAAGGCGATATCCAGACCCTTCACACCCAGATCGCAGAAGGTGCGGCCAGCGTACGTGGCTACCTGCTGACCCACCAGGAAGACTTCCTGCCCGGCTACCTCAACGCGCAACCGCTGATCGAGGCGGCGCTGGCCCGGCTCAACACCAATGTGCGTGACGAGCAGATGCGCGAACACCTGAAAGACATCGAGCCGCTGATCAACACCAAGGTCGAAGGCCTGGAAAAACTGCGCTCGATGAATAGCGAAGATCAGGAAACCGTCGCCCGTATCCTGATCGAAAACAAGTACGTACTCGACCAGTTACGCGAACGCATCGGCATCATGCGCGAGCGTGAAGACGCGCTGCTCGCCGAACGTACCGAGGCTGCGGCAGCCACCCGCGAGCGCCTGCTGCTGTCTACCCTGCTGGCCGCAGCCTGCGGAATCTTCGGTGCCATTCTTGCCGTGCTGATGCTGTCCAAAGGCATCGTCGCCAGGGTGCATCAGGTGCAACGCAACGCCCAGCGTCTGGCGCTCGGGCATCCGCTGCTGCCCCAGCCGCCTGAAAAGGACGAAATCGGCCAGCTCGGCACCCGGCTCGTCGAAGCCGGTCAATTGCTGGCCGAACGCGAACGCGCACTGCGCGACAACGAAGAGCGTTTGCGGCTGATCATCGAAGGCGTCAAGGACTACGGCATCTTCGCGCTGGACCGCAACGGCTACATCACCACCTGGAACGCAGGCGCCGAGCGTATCAAGGGGTACACGGAGCAGGAGATCATCGGCCAGCACTTTTCTGTGTTCTATCTGCAGCAGGAGTGTCCGCAACACCCCGACATGGCGCTGCATGAGGCCACCGTCAATGGCCGGTATACCGAAGAAGGCTGGCGCCAACGCAAGGATGGCAGCCGTTTCTGGGCCAGTGTGGTGATCACCGCGCAATACGACAGCAATGACGAGCTGCGCGGTTTCTCCAAGATCACCCGTGACATCAGTGATCGTCGCGTTGCCGAAATTGCCCTGGGCACTGCGCGCGAGGAAGCCGAACGCGCCAGCCGGGCCAAAAGTGAATTTCTGTCGCGCATGAGCCACGAATTGCGCACGCCGCTGAACTCGATTCTGGGCTTTGCCCAGTTGCTGGACATGGACTCCCCCGCCAGCCAGCGCCCGCAAATCGGTCATATTCTGCGGGCAGGCCAGCATCTGCTGAAGCTGATCAATGAAGTGCTCGACATCGCCAGAATCGAAGCCGGGCATGTTTCCCTGATCCTCGAGCCGGTATCCCTGTCGAGCGTGCTTGAAGAAGCGCTGGTGCTGGTCTCGCCAATGGCCGCCGACGCCAATATCGAATTGAAGCCCTTGCCGGTGCTGCCTGACGAGATCGGCGTAGTCGCTGATCGTCAGCGCTTGATTCAGGTGTTGCTGAACCTGCTGTCCAACGCCATCAAATACAACCGGCCCGCCGGACAGGTGCGGATTGAAATCGAGCAGACCGCCGAGCAGGTCACGGTCAGCGTAGTGGACACTGGCTACGGGATTGCGCCGGAGCGTATCGGACAGCTGTTCAAGCCGTTCGAACGCCTGGATGCCAACCCGAGCGTCGAAGGGACCGGGCTGGGACTGGCGCTGAGCAAAAGCATGCTGGAGATGATGCACGGCACACTGTCCGTACAAAACACGCCGGACGAGGGCTGCCGGTTCATATTGGCGCTGCCGCTTGTGCGGGTGCAGCCGCCTGCCGCTGCACTGCCCCGTCAAGCTGACATCGCCCTTGAGATCACGCCTGACACACGCTCACCTGCCCGCCCGGCCTATCATGGCAAACTGCTGTGCATCGAAGACAACCTGTCGAGCATGGCCCTGATTGAAACGCTGCTGCAACGCAGGCCTGGTATCCAGTTGCTGTCGAGCATGCAGGGCCAGCTGGGGCTTGATCTGGCGCGCCAGCATGCGCCACAGCTGATTCTTCTCGACCTCAACCTGCCGGACATCAAGGGGCTTGAGGTGCTGCAGCGTCTGCGCCACCTGCCGGCTACTGCCCACACGCCCGTGCTGATGATCACTGCCGACGCAAGTGATAAAGCCCATCGCGAACTGAAACAGGCCGGAGCCACGGCCATTGTGATCAAACCCATCCAGGTGCCGGTGTTCCTCGCCCTCCTGGACCAGTATTTACCGGAGCCCACATGACCGGCGACTTCCGCATTCTGATCATCGATGACCAGCGGCCCAACCTCGACCTGATGGAGCAACTGCTTGCCCGCGAGGGGCTGACCAATGTCCTGAGCAGCACCGAGCCGTTGCGCACGCTGGACCTGTTCAACAGCTTCGAGCCCGACCTTGTTGTGCTCGATCTGCACATGCCCGAATTCGATGGTTTCGCGGTGCTGGAGCAGCTCAACCGGCGCATACCGGCCAATGACTACCTGCCGATCATGGTCCTGACCGCCGACGCGACACGCGATACCCGCCTGCGCGCCCTGGCGCTGGGCGCGCGGGATTTCATCAGCAAGCCGCTGGATGCCCTGGAAACCATGCTGCGCATCTGGAACCTGCTGGAGACCCGCGCGCTGTATAAATCGCTGCGCGAGCTGGTGCCTGCGGAAAATATTGAACTGCTGCGCCAGCCGCGAACGCTGGCGCAGCAGTGATTATTTGATCAGCGTCACCGGCACCGATGCTTCATGGATCACCCGCGTGGCCACGGAGCCCAGCAGCAGGCCACCAAAGTTGCCGAGCCCGCGGGTGCCCATGACCACGGCGTCGCAGTCGAGTCGCTGAACTGCAGCCTCGACCTGTTCGGCCACGTTGCCCAGATCGACGTGTGCCTGAAACGGCACACCAGCAGCAGTCAACAACGCAACCGCATCAGCCAGCACCCGCTTGCCTTCATTGGTCAAGCCGGCCTTGACGCCATCAATCATGTCGGGAGCCAGATAAAGGCTGTAATCGATGGGGCTGGCCTGCACATTCAGGATATGTACCTCGAGCGACTTGGTGAGCTCGCCAGACAACTCGATGACATAGCCCAAGGCACGCATGGCGTGCTCGGAGCCGTCGAAAGGAACCAGGACTTTGTGCATGGGCGTTTTCCTTGTTGGGTTATGCGCTCAACATAACCGCAGCCCGATAACGCCGCTACTGGAATAAGCGGTTCCTTTGATTCAGCTCAGATCAACGCACGGCACAGGCGATCAATGCCCCTGCAGAAACGCCGCGGCCTGATCCAGCAACAGCATGGGATTTTCGGCCTTGTGTATGTCAACCGACAGCAACTGACGGAAGCGTCGCGCGCCAGGGAAACCCAGGCCAAGACCGAGCATATGCCGGGTGACGTGGTGCATGTTGCCGCCGCTGGCAATGTGCGCAGCAATGTACGGCCGCATCGACTCCAACGCATCGTAACGACTGATGACCGGCGCAGTGCTGCCGAACAACTGCTGGTCCACATGCGCCAGCAAATAAGGATTGTGATAAGCCTCACGCCCCAGCATCACGCCATCGAACGTCTGCAAATGCTCACTGCACTGCTCCAGCGTCTTGATGCCGCCGTTGAGCACAATCTCCAGGTCAGGAAAGTCAGACTTCAACTGCGCGACCACGTCATACCGCAATGGCGGAATATCGCGGTTTTCCTTGGGAGACAGCCCTTCGAGAATCGCGATACGCGCGTGAACCGTGAAACTCTGGCAACCCGCCTCCTGAACCTTGCCGACGAAATCACACAACTCGGCGTAGCTGTCACGGCCATTGATACCGATCCGGTGCTTGACCGTGACCGGAATACCAACCGCATCGCGCATCGCCTTCACACAATCCGCCACCAGCTCAGGATGCGCCATCAGGCACGCACCGATCATGTTGTTCTGCACCCGGTCACTCGGGCAACCGACGTTCAGATTGACCTCGTCATACCCCGCCTCTTGCGCCAGACGCGAACACGCAGCCAGATCCGCCGCCGTACTGCCACCCAGCTGCAATGCCAGCGGATGCTCGGTTTCATCATGCCGCAGGAATCGCTCACGGTCGCCATGCAACAAGGCACCGGTGGTGACCATCTCGGTGTAGAGCAAGGCATGCTTTGACAGCTTGCGCATGAAATAGCGGCAGTGGTGGTCGGTCCAGTCCATCATCGGGGCAACCGAAAAGCGCCGGGATAGTACTGGGGCCGATTCACCAGCATTTACGGGTTGTTTTACTTCTTCGATGCTCATCGATACTGATCTTTTATACAGCGGTTTATGGGCATCTTTGCTTGGATGTTGTAGCGCGTTGGTAATGTGTACCAACCCAAATCAAAAATGTACCCACTCAAAATAGGAACGATCAGCCCCTTCAAGCGCGAAGGCAACATGACTGCTGACTACGCGCAGATACGGATCAATCGAAACGGCCAGCCAGTTTATCAGGAAACCCGAACCTTCGACCGCAAGCAGGTGGCTTAAGCGTGGATGATGAAACGTGAAGCCGAGTTGGCGTGACCGGTACGATAGAGCGCTTAAACCGAAAAAGCGTCAGCGTTAAGCAGATGATCGCTCAGTCCCTGGACGAGTATGAGGAGGCTTGGCCTTCAGGCAATCCCGGTTTGTCGGAATTGCCTCGTGAGGAGAAAATTGGAACATTTTGGGTAAAGTGCTTTCCGGCGAGCGGCTAGTCCGAAGCGAGTCATAAGCTCCCGACTAGCCCTTTGTCACACAACGAACCGGTTAACCAGCTGATTCAGGTTAATCGCCAGTTTTGACATTTCACCGCAAGCACTGGCCGTCTGGCTGGCTCCCGCCGCACTTTGCGTTGCCAGCTCGCGAATACTGACCAGATTACGGTCAACCTCACGGGCAACATGCGACTGCTCTTCAGAGGCCGTCGCGATCATGAGATTACGTTCATTGATCTGAACAATGGCCGTTGATATTTGATCCAGCGAGGTACTCGCCTCCTGAGCGACACCCAGTGATTCGGTCGCAAGATCTTTACTTGTGTTCATCGCCTTCACGGCCAGCTCAGAATCGCTCTGAATGGCGGTAATCATTTGTTCAATTTCTTGAGTCGATACCTGGGTACGATGGGCCAAGGCCCTTACTTCGTCTGCAACGACCGCAAACCCACGACCTTGCTCACCGGCTCGTGCTGCCTCGATAGCAGCGTTCAACGCCAACAGGTTGGTTTGTTCTGCAATGGCCCGAATCACCTCGACAACTTTAGTAATGCTCTGCGCACGATTTGACAACCCCTGGATCTGCTCGCTCGTGTTTTCAACATTGCCCGTCAGCTTTTGAATTGACAGCAATGTCTGAGCCACCCGCGCCAAACCTACCTCGGTATAACCTTGGGTACGCTTTGACTCTTCGGAAGCTGACTCCGCGTTACGAGCAACCTCATCTACGGCGGCGCTCATTTCTGTTACCGCTGTGGCAGCCTGATTGACTTCGTCATTCTGGGCGACAAGGCCTCGACTCGACTCCTCAGTAACAACCGTCATTTCCTCGGAAGCTGAGGCCAGTTGAGTGGAAGAATCGGATATCTGCATGATTGTGGCACGCAGGTTCGCCTGCATTTGCGCGAGCGCTTTCAACAGTCGCCCGGCCTCATCAGTGCCGCTGACCAATACCTCCTTGGAGAGATCACTCGCTGCGATACGTTCTGCGACAGCCAGAGCATCGTTAATCGGAGAAGTAATACTTTTCGTCAGCAGTAAAGCCAAACCTACCGTCAAGACGACGACACCCGCGATAAGACCGACCACCAGCCACAGGCCGTTATTGTAAAGATCGGTAGCGGTCTGCCCGGCCTGCGCAGCACCTTGATTGTTGAAGTTGGTCAAGTCCTTGATCTGCACCTCCATAGTGTTCGTCAGAGGACGGATGCCGGTACTTACCAGGCTGACCGCAGCCGCGATATCACCCTGCCTCATCAACGGTTCGAGCAGATCAAGCTGTTTGGAGTAGGCATCCGCGCTGTCTTTTACTGGTGTGTAGAACGAGCGCTCTTTATCACTCGCTATCAGAGGCTCATAGTTCGCCACCGCGTCAGTGAACGCCTTGCGATAGCCGGCGAAGCTTTCAATGTTTTTTTGAATGGATTGAGGATCAGCAAGGCCTCGCTGGGTTTCGAGCCTGAGGCGAAGTGTAGCTTTGTCCATCAAAGCCGTTTGGCGGATGCTGGCCATCCAATTGAGTTCAACGTCTTTTTCAGCATCTCTCAGCTTGCCCATTTGCAGGACTGCGAATACGCCTAACACAAAAACAAGAAAGATAATTGAAGCGAAAAACAGGGCAGCTCGTGGAGCCAGGTTGAGATTTCTAAGACGCATGCGAGAGTCCTGCTTTAAAATTGTGGTTGACATGTCAACAGGCTATCGACCCTAAAGTGGAAACTTTAAGCGATTCGTCGAAAAGCAATGCCGTCCACATTCATCAGGTTCTGCGCTATTGGTTTCGCCAGTCGAGCTCGCCGTACCACCTCCATCCGTCGTGCACCAGGCGTTCTACGAGATCACCCAGCGTATTATCAGCCTGCCGTACCGTATCCTGAGCTTGCTGCCCGGCTGCAAGAACGATGTTTGAAACCGAAATTTTGGCGGTAGCTACACGCTCACGTCTGGACAGGGTCATCTGCCAGGCTAGCGAGACAGCAACTTGTCTGCCAGTGCCCTTAGTTGTTGTTTTTCCTCGTTCAATGTCAAGGCGCTGTCTGATCTTCTCAACAGGAGATTCGCGTGCCTCGCGCAAACGGCATTGAACAGAGCGGGATTGATCTGAGCAAGGCTGATCAAGGCTTTCATCAAGCGCAGATCCACTTCGATGATTGCCGCGCCATCTCTGGCTATCGGCGCGAAGAAGTCATCGAATAAGTCGTCCACATTCAATCCATGCAGAAAAACCTGGCCGCAGCTGCTTTCATGTTCCAGGGCAACCGGCTGTGGCTGACCCCACGCAGTCAGGCTACGTACGCCTCGCCCGATGACATCAATGGCCGTACCGGGGTCATTCACTGCGGGGGACAGAGCGCGGGATGCTATTTCCGAAAGCACTGACAGTCCAAAGCGGGGATCATGTTCGAAGGTTCTCCGGATACCTATCGTCAACGTGGCGAGTACCTTCTCCGAGGGCACAGTAGTGACCTCGGCAGCCCCTTTAGTCAGAGGTACGAGATAGGCCAGTGGCATTCTCATGTGGACGAAACTACCCGGGAGAATATCCACGAATATTTGAAGATTTCCGGCCTCCGCCACCTCGCTCAGTGCCTGGACATCGATATGTTGAACATATCCAGTCGACTCACTGGTGATGGTCCGAGAGCCAAGTGGCACAGCCCACGCCTGTGGGAAAGCCACCCCGCCCAGGTATGGCCACCGAACTCTATGATCAATGGCATTAATGGCCGCGTTCTCCACCAGGTCAATTGTCTCGCCCATTCGCCCCAGTTTCGAAAGGTGATCGATCCAGCGCAGAAGTGTGTAAACGATGAGGATGACCACCACTATGGTCGCTGCAAACAGGAGCACGCGCCCTTGGGCGCCATAGACTCCGGTGCTCAAGGCGATAATGCCTACCAGGCTGAATAGAAATGAGCCGATGAACGTCGCGAGAGCGTTTTGTGTTGTCGTGTCTTCCATTACCAGCGTCGTCGCACGCGGTGTCACGCCACTGCTCGCCGCGCCATACGCTGTCACCATAGTACTTAACGAAAAGGTGGTCACTGCAAGCATGCTGGAGGCAATGATACTCAGGATCTTGTCGACGGCATCGGCACCTATGCGGGCCGACAGAGAAAACGGAATCGAGTCCTTGAGCAAGATTGATATCAAAGCAGTTGCTACGCCTAACAGTGAAAACAAAGTAGCTCTGAGCCAAAGCTTCTTTGTCAGTTGCGCCAGTATCCAACGCCATCGAGCGATCATAGCTTTACCTTTTTGGACAACTGCTTATGAAGCAAACGGAATCTGCCTCTGATTATCTAGATGGGTGGAGTCCGTTTACTGACGTAAGGTTCAGTGCATAAAGGACCGAGCATTGCATCTGCGCGCCGAGCTTCCTATGATCGCCCTGGGTGCGCCATTGCATAAAGCTGTGCGCAGGTTAAAAGCAAGCGCTGGTCGGGCCGCCAGTGGAGTCTGACTGTGGCCAGCAAAAAACCGGCATCTTCATCTATTCCTCGTCCTCAAGTTCTAACCGAACGCGCGCTTTCAGCGCTGGAGCGGTTCTCCCATATCGAAGCAGTCAGCGGCATTGCACTTTTGTTAGCGGCTATCGTCGCGCTCCTTTGGGCCAACAGTGCGATAGCAGATTCGTATGAGCATTTCTGGAACGCCGAACTGACTCTAGGTCTTGGGCACTTCACTATTTCACGGTCGCTGCATTTTCTGGTCAACGATGGATTGATGACGGTGTTCTTCCTGGTCGTCGGCGCGGAGATCCGTCAAGAGATCAGCGACGGTGCGCTTTCCAGTTTCAAGCTTGCGACGTTACCTATTGGTGCTGCGCTGGGTGGTGTGGCCGTGCCTGCGCTTATCTATACGCTGCTCAATTTCGGCACCCCGGCCTCCAGCGGCTGGGCTGTGCCGACTGCGACGGACATTGCCTTTGCCGTCGGCGTACTTGCTCTTTTGGGTAAATCGATTCCCGGCTCGGTGAGAGTCCTCCTCCTGGCTCTGGCGATCATTGATGACATCGTTGCCATACTGATCATTGCTGTTTTCTACACCGCCAGCCTGGATTATCTGGGGTTGGTCATTGCAGCAGCAGGGTTGCTGCTCGTGCTGATATTTCAACGCATGGGTATTGGCAAAGCTTACGCCTATGTCCTACCTGGAACGATTGTCTGGTTTGGGCTCTTGAAAACCGGCGTTCATCCAACGCTTGCCGGTGTTGTTCTAGGGCTGATGACGCCCGTCAATTCCAAGCCATTGCGTGAGCAACCTCTGGATACGATCGGGCGTACATTTCAAGAACTCATGGAACGCTTCTCGCACGCTGAGCAGAGTCCAAAGGCAGTAGCCAAGCCACTGAAACAATTGCGTCATGCAGAGCGAGAAATGTTATCTCCTGTGCAGCGAGTGCAAATGGGACTGCACCCATGGGTCGCCTACTGTGTCATGCCGCTGTTCGCACTGGCCAATGCCGGAGTCAGTCTAAAGGGTATCAACCTGAACGAGACGGTGGCGCAAGGCTTGTTTATTGGGGTAACGACCGCCTTGATACTTGGCAAACCTTTGGGGGTAATGATCGCCAGTTTCGTGCTGATCAAACTGAAGGTCTGCGAACTGCCTGATGGCGTCAGTTGGCCAGGCGTTGGGTTGGTGGGACTACTAGCGGGTATCGGATTTACGATGTCAATCTTCATTTCAGGCTTGGCGTTTGACGATCCTGGACTGTTGGCGGCAGCTAAATTGGGTGTGCTTAGCGCTTCGTCCCTGGCGGCGATACTCGGCTTGGTCTGGGGAACAGCCAAGTTCCACTCATCTACTGGTAGACCCGTCGCAGAACGTTAATTGCCTATCTCGTGAAAGCTCCTCGACGCGTGCGGCAGTAACTGATTGATCTCACTCGCCCGCCGTGTCGGCAGGCGCTTGAGAACATCGAGGTAGCACGACAGCACTGCCCTGCGTTTCAGGCTGTAATAGAACGCTTTGCTAATGGCTGAGCCTTCAGTAACAAGATCGCGCTGCGCGCTGTGGGACCACACGGTGGCCCGCACGCAGAGACGCGGTCAATCGGGAACGGCCGATAGTTTATCAGGAAAGCGACAGTTCTGATGACGTGCTGATTCGCAGCCGGATTTCAGGCACAGGAATTTAACGCGTCAAAAAGCCCCAACGGCAAAGGCATTTTCCGGGCGCGCTTTTCCAAGGATATTCTGCTCGCAGACAGCATTAACGCTCCTCACAATGCTGGTGCTTATTCTGGAAAGGACAGCTTTGGAAATGCGATCGTCGCTGTAGAGGACAGACATCCGTATGGCGGGCAATGCGGGAAGCAGCGAGCTTGTGATAATGGGCGTATCGCCCGGAATGAGTGATAACTCGCCCACGCCGATACCTACACCAGCATTGATGGCATTGAAAACGGCAAAATTGGACTCTGAGGTGAATCGTATCTCGGACGCCATCCCGGCAAACTGCAAGGATTGGACAGAGACCTCTCGGCATATACATCCATCGGAAAAATGCACCAACGGTATCGGATGCCCTGCCCTGACTAGCCTGGCATCGCCGATCCAGTGCAGTTCCTCATGCCTGATGTATTCAGAATGCTCCATGACCCGAGATTCCGGCACTGCGACAACGGCCATGTCCAGTAGACCCTGGTCGACGTCATCTATCAATAACGACGACGTCTTGCAGACCAGCTTTATCTTGAGATCGGGGTTTGATAAAGCCAGGGCTTTTACAATCCCGCGAAGGAAAAAGAGTGCGTAATCATCCGGCATGCCCAGACGCAATTCGCTATCAGGGTTCTTGTTCTTCAAGCGGAACAAATTGTCATGCATGGCGAGAATCTTTTCAGCGGCCGCCAATACTTCTTCGCCAATGATCGTCAGCCGAAAACCGTCGTCGCCTCTGACGAACAATTCAACTGCAGATGGGCTTCCAGTTTTTTATCTGAATGCTCATGGCAGTCCCTTCACTTCTTTTTAATCATGCTCTTTATGAAGAGGACTATGCTTGCCCTTTCAGGGAGGCGCCATGAACACCAGCCAGGCATTCAGAAAGTTACATGAACGCGATGAGTTATTCGTCATGCCCAATGCATGGTGTGAGGGAAGCGCGCGCCTCATTCAGCAGTTGGGCTACGCCAGCCTCGGCACCACCAGCGCGGGGATTGCCTATGCACAGGGCTACCGCGATTCATCTCCCTCGATGGACAATGAAGATCGCTTTGCGGCGATTGAGCGCATCGTTCGGGCAGTGGACATACCCGTGACGGCAGACCTGGAGAATGGTCTGGCGAAAACACTGGGCAAGGTCGAGGAGCATTTTAAAAGAGCCCTGACCGTCGGCTGCGCCGGTGCGTCCATTGAGGATATATCCGACTATCATGACCCGGCCACACCGCTGTATTTCTCCATCGAAGAAGCGTGCGATCGGGTGCGCGCTGCCAGTGAGGCCGCCCACGCGCTCGATGCCGATTTCATCGTCACCGCCAGGACAGACTATCTGCTTGGAGCGCACGCGTATTCGTTGACCGAGGTTATTGAACGGCTGGTCGCGTTTGAAGAAGCTGGAGCCGATTGTCTGTTCGCACCCGGCGTGAAGTCGATCGAGGACCTTGAGGCGATTCAGAGAGCGATCAGCAAACCTCTCAACGTCCTGCCTGTTTTCGGTATGACGATTGACAGACTCAGGACAGTCGGCGTTCGCCGGATCAGCCTGGGCAGCTCGCTGTTTCGTAACGCCTACCGGCAGATCTCCACTGTTTTACTTGGACTGGAAGAACCAGAGGGACTGGATTTTCTACAATCGGGACTGAGTCTGAATCAGCTCGATGAAGTGATGCGTTAGCCAGGATCGAGTGTTTGCATGGAGCATACATGTGATATCCGATAGAAACCGAAATCCCGTTTCTATAGCCCCTACCCCGACCTCACTCCGCATTCAACGGAATAACGACCGCAAACGTAGTCCCCAGCTCAACTTTCGACGTCACCTCGATACGCCCGCCGTGCGCATCGACAATCCTGTCGACGATGAACAGGCCCAGCCCCAGGCTTGAATAAGGTCCGTTGTCGGTCATCTTTTCGGGTGAATAGCGGTCCATCGGGTTGAAGATGAACGGAAGCACGTCTTCGGGAATCGGGCTGCCGGTGTTGTGGACGGTAAAGCGCAGCTCGCTCTCCGAGACGGCCAGCGTCACTTCAACGGGATCAGAGCTATTGCCGTGCTGTATGGCGTTGCCGATGAGGTTGGAGAAGACCTGCTCGAGGCGATCGCCATCGAAGCGACCAATGACCGGTTCGTCTGAAGTCAGGCGAATGTCTGCTTCCGGGTGGACCGTACTCGATTCTTCAACGATGCGGACGCAGATGGGTTGCATATCGATTTCGGTCTTTTTCAGCGGGATGCCGGGGCCGATCTGCGAACGCGTGAAGTCGAGTAAATCACCAACGATCTGGTTGGCGCGCTTCACGCTGGAATAGATCCTCGAGGCGACCTTGGTTGGACGAGCGCCCAGATCATGGGTGCGCAATAGCACGTCGGCACCCAGCAATATGGCGCTTAGCGGGGTACGCAAGTCGTGCCCGAGGATGCCCAGAAAGATATTGCGTGACGCCTGAACCGCGCCTGTGTAGCTGGTGATGGACTCGGCAAGGGCCTGATCTATGGCTTCATTGAAGCGGATCATGTCTTCGATCTGCTGCTGAGTATCCAGCGCCTCTTGCGACATCCACTGCTTGATCACACTTGCCCGTAATGCCCGAAACTCCGAGACCACCTGATCAATGGTGAAGCCCGACATCAATCGGGTGATTGCGTGGATTTTCGCCGCAGTGTCTTCGTGCGAAACGGCGTGGCCCTGCGATTTGTCGACCTGCTGCTGCAGCGATTGATCCGTTTGCAGATCAGTCGCGATAGCCCGCAGCATTTGCTCGACATGATCTCTCAGCTCTGTGGTATCCAGAGGCTCGCCGAGGGTGGACAGGGTGCGCGCGAAATCGGTCCACTCGCGCACGATAGGTTCGATGTTCTCGAGGATGAAGCCTGATAACCGCATAGCCATTCAAACCTGAACATGAACCCGCAGATTGCAGATTCGTAGGGTAAGCCAATGCATCCGTCCCTATCCAGCGGACAAATAACGTCTGAAGTGAAATTCACGCAGGCAGGGCGATAACGGAATACCGAGTCTAATCGGCAAGTGCCTGTAAACGGGCCTGAACTGCGTCGTCGAAAATGATGTAAAGCGCTTCGGCATCGGCTGGACGCAGCTTTCTGCTGGTCTCAAGACCGTGAATGTATTCGATCTGCAACGCCGCTTCGGCTTCCACGTCGGCGCGAGTGCTGGTTGCGTCGAGCGCCCTTACCAGATCACTGATTGCTCCCTGTACAGGCTTGGGGAGCCGTAACTGGTCAAGTCGTTCTTGCATGCGCTCGGTATTCCGGTAAAAGCGAAAGAGTGGGCAGCAGATCACGCAGCGGCGTGCAATGCAAGGACATGCGGCTGTTCATCGATGAGCTGATGATGCAGCGCGGCCCTCCAGCAGGTTTTTCAGGCTGTAGGTAACCACGCCCAGAATGATCAGATCATCGTTGTCGGTGACATGCAGTGACGGGTAATCCGGGTTTTGCGATTCCAGAATCACCACATCGCCACGCATGTGCAAACGCCGGCAGATCTGCCGTGCATTGAGCGAGGCAACGACAATGTCACCGTGCTCGGCGTACTGGCTGCGGTCGACCACCAGCATGTCCCCGCTGCACATGCCGCCCCCTTGCATGCCTTGATCTTCGATCCTGGCCAGGTAGGCGTGCGGCTCACGGACCTCGCAAAGCTCGGCAATGGAAACATGCTTCTCGACCACTGGCGATCTGGCGCCAACGGACGACAGCGATATGAACGGGAGCTTGATGCCCCCTGCCGACAACGGGCCAAGGAAGGTAACACTCATGAGGCGAGCCTTTTCTGATTAACTGTATACATATACAGTTAATCGTTTATCGGCGCTCAGGTCAATCGCAATGCCCGATACCTCGACAGATGGCGCGGACCGGAGACCACGCCTTGCCGCCCTCACCTCACAGGCCCTCAGGGTGTCGCATCGCCCTTCGACAACTGCGTAATCAACGCCACGGTCAGGTAAAGCCTGGGCGCGATGCTCGACAACTCAATGTATTCATCGTCGGCATGCAGCCCGGCACCGACCACGCCCATGGTTTCGAGCACCGCAGGCTTTGCACTGCCCGGTACGTAGGCATAGCCCGCGTCGGTACCGAAACGCATGGCAATCGGCTCCAGAGTGCGGCCTGTTTTCTGGTAAAGCGCCTGCGCGGTTTTCGCCAGTTGCTCGGAGCCAGGGTTTCTGGCCAGCGGCGGTCGGCCTTTTTCCATTCGCAGGGTCACTTCGGTGCCATCGACCAGCGTCTTCTTCACGATCCTTTGGCCATCAGCCAGTACGCGGTCGCTTTCGCTGAGGTCGGAATAGCGCATGTCCGCCTCGGCCGACGCGCTGGATGGAATGATGTTGCGCTTCTCCCCGCCCTTGATCAGCGTCCAGTTGACGGTCGTGCCTTTGCCCGGGTCGCCGAGGTCCTTGAGCTGCAGCAACTGATGCGCCAGCTCGATGGCGGCATTACGCCCGGCCTCTGGAGCGGAGCCTGCGTGTGACGATTTGCCTTTGACGTCGAGGAGCAGGCCATTGATGCCGTTGGTGGCGACGGTGACAGCATCCTTGTCAGGCGGCTCGTAGGAAAACACGTAGTCATGCTGGCGAGCGAGTTCGGCGATGACTTTTTTCGAGCCGCTGGAGCCAGTCTCCTCGTCCGGGTTGAAGAGCACAGTGAGCGTACCGAACGCCTTGAACTGCTCATTCTGCAACAGTTTCAGCGCGTGCAGAATCATCGCTACGCCGCCCTTGGCATCTGCCACCCCAGGGCCATAGGCGCGCTCGCTGTCGAGTCTGAAGGGACGCTTGGCGGCGGTGCCCGGCCCGAACACTGTGTCGTAGTGGACCATCAACAGAAAAGACCGCGTGCCGTTGCCTTTGAAGGTACCGACGATATTGTCCCCCGCCGAAGGCTCTGCCGGCGTGGTGGAGACTTCTGCGCCCAGTGCCTTGAGACGTTCGACCAGCATGGCGCTGACGGTCTTCAGCCCGGGTGCCTGGCCGGTGCCTGTGTCGATATCGACCAGTTGCCGGACCGTGTCGAGGTAGGCCGGTTGTTCGGCCTGGGCTTTTTTCAGCAACTGATCGGGTGACAGCTCGGCGGCGTTGGCAGCCATGGAAAACAGGCCCATGGACGCCAGGGAAAATCCGATTGCGGCAGTGATGGGGAAGCGTCGTGAATGCATGCTGGTTCCTTCAGATGATCGCGAGTTGAACAGCATCTTTACCCCAATGCGCCGCTCGACGCCACAGGCGGGCCCGATTGCGAGTCCGGCTCATCTCAATGCAGCAACCCTCTTTTACAGGACCGATAGTCTGATAGTCGCACCCATCCCGCAGCGTGCAGGCCGCTTGAGAGGCGTTAAATTCATATCAAGGGAACAAGCAGTCGGTGCGAGGCTCAAAAACAGTCTAGACAAAGGTATTCACGACAATGCCGTCCCTCAGGGCCTATCATCGACAGCAGTAAACGCTGCGGCCTTGAGTGGTCGGCAGCGCTCGGGTAATGTCATCCAACCGCACAGGACAGAGCACGCTCATGACTTCCAAGCTGGATCAACTCAAGAAATTCACCACCGTTGTTGCTGACACCGGCGACTTCGGCGCAATCAAGAGCCTCGAACCCGAGGACGCCACCACCAACCCTTCCCTGCTGCTCAAGGCCGCTTCCGACGCGAACAACGCCAAGATGCTGGGCGAAGCGTTCGACGGTAGCAAGGGCGACATCGGCCTGGCCTGCGACCGTTTTGCAGTCGCCATCGGTCAGGAGATTCTCAAGGTGGTTCCGGGTCGCGTATCCACTGAAGTGGACGCACGCCTCTCCTTCGACACCAACGCCCTGATCGAACGCAGCGAGCGTTTGATCGGTCTGTACGACGCTGCAGGCATCAAGCGTGATCGGGTGCTGATCAAACTGGCCGCCACCTGGGAAGGTATCCGCGCAGCTGAAAAGCTCGAGAAGGATGGCATCCAGACCAACCTGACCTTGCTGTTCTCCTTCGCCCAGGCAGTCGCCTGCGCCGAGGCCGGGGTGTTCCTGATTTCGCCGTTCGTGGGCCGTATCTACGACTGGTACAAGAAGTCGACAGGCACCGACTACACCGGCGCAGAAGACCCGGGCGTGCAATCGGTAACGCGCATCTACAACTACTACAAGGCCAACGACTTCAAGACCGTGGTCATGGGTGCGAGCTTTCGCAACCTGAACCAGATCGAACAGCTGGCCGGTTGTGATCGCCTGACCATCAGCACCGACCTGCTCAAGAAGCTGGCCGAAGACACCGGCACTCTGGAACGCAAGCTTGCACCGGGCAACGCCGGCGAAGCGCGTCAGAGCCTGACCGAGAGCCAGTTCCGCTGGGCTTCCAACGAAGACGCCATGGCCACTGAAAAGCTGGCTGAAGGTATTCGCCAGTTCGCTCGCGATCAGGAAAAGCTGGAAGCACTGCTCTCCGCCAAAAAAGCCTGAACATGAAAAAGGGCGACACCTTCGCAGGTGTCGCCCTTTTTGCTGCCTGCCGTTCTGAGATCAGAGAGACAGACGCAACTGGTGCCTAGCGCTGACCTTCCAGTGCATTGACCAGATCATGGAACGCTTCACGATTGGAGTCGTTGAGGCCCATGAGAATCTTGTGCGCTTCAAGCACCTTGGCTTTCACCACTTCTTCGCATTGGTCCTGTGAAGGCAGATCAGTCAGGCACTCAGGACGCGGCAGAGGCAGGTCAACGATGTTGAAGACCTGATCGAAGCCCATCGACTGCAACAGGCGCGTGATGTCCTCGTGAGTGGTCACGAGGGTCGGCAACAGTCCTACCTTCTGGCGCGACAGAATCGACAGTTTGGCCAGCAGGCCAAGCGTGGTGCTGTCAATGCTGCGCGTTTCAGTCAGATCAATGACCACCGCCGAGAAATTCAGCGCAGTGAAGATGCGCTCGATAGTCGCATCCAGGGCCGAACACAGCGTCAACCGCACTTCACCCACGAACTTGAGAACGAAGGTGCCTTCCTGCTCGGCGAACTGGATTCTACCGGTACTCATTCAAGATTCCTGCTTAACACTAACAAGGCGATATCATCCGGCATCTCCCCTAGCGTTGCCAATTCAAAAACCCGCTGCAAGCCATCCAGGCTGCCGCCAGCCGCCTTGACCAGTTCGGGAAGGACAGCTTCTTTCTCTTTGAGTGTATCACCGGGTAACAAGTCCAGTATGCCATCAGACAACATGGTCAGACTGAAGGACTCGGGCAGATCGATTTCATGATCCTGGTAGGTGGCTTCATTGAACAACCCTACCGGGAGTCCACGACCTTCCAGATAATGCGCCTGCCCTTCGGAGTACAGCACAGGCAATGGCAGATGTCCGCCCACTGCGTACGTCAGTTTACCTGACTCTTCATCGATAACACCGCCGACCATCGTAACGTGCTTGCCCAGCTTGCAACTGATAAGGCCACGGTTGATATGCCCCAGCACATCCGAAGGCTTGAACTCCGGAAGCGTTCCGCCACGCTTGGACTCGAACAGCAGCCGCGTGGTCATGAACTTCAGCAGCACGGTAATGAATGCCGATGACGCGCCATGGCCTGAAACATCAGCCAGGTAAAAAGCGACGCGCCGTTCGTCGACCCTGAAATAATCGACAAAATCGCCGGACAGGTACAACGACGGAATGATCTGGTGCGCAAACTTGAACGCGTCAATCGACCACGGTGTGATCGGCAGCATGTTCATCTGCACTTGCCGACCCGCGTCCTGGTCTTCCTGCAACAGGTGCAGGCTGGCTTCCAGCTCGCGATTGGCCTTTTCCAGCTTTTCGCGATAGACCTGGTTTTCAGTGAGCAGGCGCGCCCGATCCAGCGCACGACGCACTGAATGCTCGAGTACGGCAAGATCTTCGAGGGGCTTGATCAGGTAGTCGGCAGCGCCAAGGCGCAAGGCCTCGACTGCATCGCTCATCACGCCTGCGCCGGAAACGACGATGACAGGCGTTTGCGGAGCGATGGCGGTGACCTGACGGATCAGCTCAAGCCCGCCCATCTGTGGCATGCGTAAGTCGCAGACCACCAGATCGGGGTTCTCCTGCTCGAAGATCTGAATTCCCTGCAAGCCATTGCTTGCTTGCAGAACGCTGAAGCCACTGTCTTCAAGGTAGGCGGCAAGGCTTGCGCGCACTACGTCGTCGTCATCGATAATCAGCAGCTTGGCACTGGTTTTTGGCATGGGGGCAAACGGCGCCAGATCAGGTTGGCGTAGGCGGCCCGGGATTACCGGAACCCGCTTACTGGATTCGCTTCTAGCCTCTCCGCAATAACACGCAACAACTTGATAAGTCTGTCGTGTTTCAGAGGTGCCCTTCAAGGCGCAGACGGTACTCCCATCCGACGGGTGTTTCAAGCATGCTCCTACCCTCGCTTTGCGCTCTTTACATCGCAAATCACCCAGAGTTATAAGAACTCACAAATCAGCAACTAAAACGAAGGACTGTACATGAGTCGAAATGATCGCGACTACGAGGAAAAGCGGGATTACATCCGCATGCGCGTCGATGCTGACGTAAACCTGATCCATGCCGGCCAAGTGATTCCCGCCGTGTGCATTGACCTTTCCAGCTCGGGCATGCAGGTTCAGGCGCCACGCTCGTTCCAGGTGGGAGACAAACTCAGCGTGAGTATTGACTCCGACCATCCTGCGCTCAAGGGGCTTGAAGCCGAAACCGAGGTGGTCTGGGTGAACGATGAAGAAGGTGGTGGACAGAAACTGGGGCTTTCAATCGTCTCGATGAAATGAAAACGGGCGGAACCGGTTCACACTTTTACAAAATAATAAAGGCGACCCAGGGTCGCCTTTATTGATTCATGCAGCGGCAAAGTAGCGATTAAAAATCGTCTTCGACCTTGCCATCCTTGACCTTGAACTCGCGGTTCTGCAAATAGGCATTGCGAATGAAGGTGTAGCGATCACCGCTGACCATGCGCTCGGCAGACAGCAGGCTGGCACGTGTATCGATCAGGTTGACGCCCAGCGCCGTGTTACGGGTCGGGACGTGATCGATGTAGCGGTAGGGCGAGGTATAGGTGTCCGGGTACTTGGCGAACGCATCACGTACGGTGCTTGGCCCCAGGAACGGAATGACCACGAACGGGCCGCTCGGCACGCCCCAGTAGCCCAGCGTCTGACCGAAGTCTTCATCGTTGCGTTGCAGGCCCATGCGGGTACCCACGTCGATGAAGCCCAGCAGGCCGAAGGTGGTGTTGACGATCAGACGCGCAGTGTCGACGCCCGCCGCTTCAGGCTTGGCCTGCAGCACGTTGTTCGCCAGGTTGCCGACATCGCCGATGTTGCTGAAGAAGTTATGGATACCGTCTTCGACGAATTGCGGTGCAATGTACTGATACCCCTTGGCCAGCGGCTTGAGCGTGTAAGCGTCAAGGGTGTCGTTGAATTTGAAAATGGGACGGTTGATGCCTTCCCACGGATCATCTTCAGCGGCCTGCACGGCCACCGGAACCAGCGCGATGCCGGCACACAGGGACAATTGCAGCAAACGTTTGATAAAGCCTGCACCGGTCACGGGCATAGCTGACACTCCTGATCGAGATATCGAAATAATGACGCGGGTGCTACGCCCCCACACGCTAGGACAGGGAGTATAAAGCCTTCTGTCGAGAATAAGGCAGGTCTGTCAGCAAAGGGTTCCGGATAAACTCCGTCATCGCACATTCATCGAAGTGTCACAAAAGATCGGTAGCGTTTCTCGATATTTCAGAGAGATCCCCATGCTCGCCCCGGTCCTCACGCCTTTGCCAACCTTCCCTGCCCTGCTGTTCGGCCTCAGCGGCTGCCTGGTGGACTTCGGTGCGCAGGCCGCAAATTCGCGCACACCCGGCGATGAGCACACGCAGTTCACACCGGGTGCAAAGGCTATTCTGCAAACGCTGCGTGACCAAAGCATGCCATGCGCCTGGCTCGATGAACTGCCTGAAAGCGTGAGCGCCGCACTGGCTGTGCCGGTCAATGACTGGATGATTCCCGCCCCCCGCCCGACCGCAGGCTGGCCCGCACCGGATGCTTGCTGGATGGCATTGATGGCCCTGAAAGTCAGCCATCTGGATGGCTGCGTACTGATCAGCGGCGACCCGCGCCTGTTGCAGTCCGGGCTGAACGCCGGGCTGTGGACCATTGGCCTGGCATCCTGCGGACCGCTGTGCGGGCTCTCGCCTTCACAATGGCAGGCACTCAGCAATGCCGAACGTGAACAGCGACGCGCGCAGGCCACACTCAAACTCTATTCGCTGGGGGTGCACTCGGTGATCGACCACTTGGGCGAACTGGAATCCTGCCTGGCCGACATTGCCCTGCGACGCAGCAAGGGCGAAAAACCCTGATACATATGCAGCCGGGCGCAGACTGGATTAGTCTTGATTGAACATGGACCTTTAGCTCTCCGGCGAAGTCCATGAGACAGACTTATCAATCAAGGAGCACGTCATGCCCGCCCGCGAACTGCAAGAACAACTCAATACCCTGCGCGAGCAACTGGAGCATAACCCGCCGATGTCAGAGTCCGAGCGGGAAAACCTGCACGAGCTCATGCAACAAATTGAAACTAAAATTCAGCTGGAACAGGCCACCCACGAGCAGGACAGCAGCCTGGCTGATGGCGTGAATCTGGCCGTCGAGCGTTTCGAGCTGGAGCATCCGACCATCGCCGGCACTCTGCGCAACATCGTGCAGACGCTGGGCAATATCGGAGTCTGATTGGGAGATGCCGTTCTGATAGCTCTGCGTTCGGCCGCTGATGCGCGGTGCGACGCGGAGCATCAGCACTACTGATACCTGTCGTTCCTCACGCTCCGCGTGGGGATGCCGTTCCGGACGCTCTGCGTTCGCTCCTCGGGCCTCAGACAATATTACTGCCGCGCCAGCCTGCGATTGTCCACGTCGAGCGTTTCAGTGCTGCGGTACGGGTTGATGTCCAGACCACCGCGGCGCACGTAGCGCGCATACACGGTGAGCTTCTCCGGCTTGAGCAAGCGCTGCAGGTCGAGGAAGATTCTTTCCACGCACTGCTCATGAAAATCCGAGTGCTGGCGAAAGCTGACGATATACGCCAGCAGGCTGGCATGATCCAGCGCCGCGCCGCGATATTCGACCACCACACTGCCCCAGTCAGGCTGGCTGGTGACCGGGCAGTTGGATTTGAGCAGATGACTGTGCACGCTCTCTTCCATCACCCGCGAGTCATCACAACGCAGCAACTCGGGCTGCGGTCGGTCATAGCTGCTGACCGAGATGTCCAGGTCGTCGATACACAGGCCTGGCAATGCCGCGACACCTTCTTCTTCGATTTCCGCCAGGCTGCGAATACGCACGCCGACCGGCTTGCCCGCCGCAGCCGACAAGTCCTTTTCGAGCGTGGTCTGCAGTTGGTCGACGCTCGCGAAAGCCGTCTGATTCAACGAATTGAGGTACAGCTTGAAGGACTTCGATTCGATGATGTTCGGCGATTCGGCCGGAATACTGAACTCGCCAATGGCCACCACCGGCTTGCCGGACGGCAGCAGCCATGACAGCTCGTAGCAGTTCCAGAAATCGACTCCCTGATAAGGCAGCGTCTGCGCGGTGAGCCCAAGCTCGGCCCATTTTGCGGCACGAGGGATCGGGAACAACAGCGACGGCGTGTAGGTGGCGATGTACTCACTGGACTTGCCCAGCGGCGAGTGTTCGGCTGCGGGATGCATGGCGATACCTGGATCATGAATTAACGCGGCGAGTTTATAGCGTTTGCGTGGGGCTTTCAGCGAAAATCCGCGCTGCCCCGCCACCCTCGCGGGCCGCCCTGCGGCCTCGGCGAAGGTGACTCAGGCCCTGTCACTCGTAACGCAGTGCGTGCGCCGGCTGGATCTGCGCGGCGCGCCACGCGGGGTAGATGGTCGCCAGAAAGCTCAGGATAAACCCGGCACTGCAGATCAGCAGCACGTCACCGGCCTGCAGTTCGGAAGGCAGGTTGCTGATGAAGTACACATCGGAACTGAAGATGTGCTGACCGCTGACCCGCTCGATCCAGCCCACCAGGCTGCTGACGTTCAGCGCCGCAATAATCCCCAGGATGCCGCCGATCAATGTACCGACGATGCCGATGACGGTGCCCTGAACCACAAAGATCGCCATGATCTGCCGCGGCGTGGCGCCGATGGTGCGCAGGATGGCGATGTCTGCGCCCTTGTCGTTGACCACCATGATCAACGTGGCAATGATGTTGAACGCAGCCACAGCGACGATCATCAGCAGCAACAGACCGATCATGGTCTTTTCCATCTTCATGGCACTGAACAGGCTGCCCTGGGTGTGGGTCCAGTCGTCGGCGCGATAGCCATCACCCAGACCGGCGGCAATGGCGGTGGACACCTGGGGCGCCTTGTACAGATCCTTGAGCGCCAGTCGCACGCCTTGAACCTGATTGGGCTGCCAGCGCTGCATCTGCGCCGCATCGGCGATATTGATCAGGCCCATCGAACCGTCCAGCTCGGCCCCGACCTTGAAGATACCCACGACGGTCAGGCGTTGCAGGCGCGGCGTGATGCCGCCAGGGGCGCTGCTGACTTCCGGGACGATCAGGGTCAGCTTGTCGCCGATGGTCAAGCGAAAGCGGCGCGCGGTAATGTCGCCCAGTACCACGCCGAACTCGCCCGGCTTGAGGTCTTCGAGGCTTCCGCGGGTGATGTGCTGCGTGACGATCGATACTTCATGTTCCAGCGCCGGGTCTACGCCGCTGATCTGGATCGGCTGCATCGAGCCCTTGTAGGACAGCATGCCTTCCATGTCGGTGAACGGTACGGCAGCGGTGACTTCAGGGTTTTTCAGCGCAGCGTCGGCCAGCGGTTTCCAGTCATCGACCGGAGTGTTACCGGCAATGACCGCGTGCGGCACCATGCCGAGAATCCGCGAGCTCATTTCCCGCTGGAAACCGTTCATGACCGACAGCACCACGATCATCGCCAGGACACCGAGTGCCAGACCGATCATCGAGGTCATCGAAATGAACGAGATGAAGCTTTTGCGGCGTTTGGCGCGGGTATAGCGCATGCCGATGAAGATGGGTAACGGTCTGAACATTCGCGAAGCACCGTGGGAAAATACACCGTATAAAAACTGGAACCCGGCGCGATGAATTGCGCCGGGCCGGGTCGATCAGGCCTCGACGAGGCGGCCGTCTTCCAGACGCAGGACGCGGTCCATTTGCCGGGCCAGGTTCATGTCGTGGGTCACGATCAGAAACGCCGTGCGCGACGACGTGCTCAGTTCACGCATCAGGTCCTGAATGCCCTGCGCCGTGTGGTGATCGAGGTTGCCGGTCGGCTCGTCAAGCATCACCAGACCCGGCTGATTGATCAGGGCACGGGCAATCGCCACACGTTGACGCTCGCCACCGGACAGCTCCGAAGGCTTGTGCGCCAGACGATGACCGAGGCCGACACGCTCCAGCAATGCGGTGGAGCGCTTGCGGGCTTCGGGGATCGGCGTACGACCGATCAACAACGGCATGCAGACGTTTTCAAGCGCGGTGAATTCGGGCAGCAGATGGTGGAACTGGTAGACGAAACCCAGCGCCCGGTTACGCAGCAGGCCGCGAGCCTTTTCGCCCAGCGCCGACAACTCTTCGCCTGCCAGCCAGACACTGCCTTCGGACGGCGTGTCCAGCCCGCCCAGCAGGTTGAGCAAGGTACTTTTGCCCGACCCCGAACTGCCGACGATCGCGACACGCTCGCCAGGGTGCAACTCCAGTTGCAGGCCTGACAACACCACCACTGACTCCGGGCCTTCCTCGTAGGATTTACCCAGGTTGCGGCAACTCAATACTGCTTTATCAGACATGCCCGACTCACTCATAACGTAACGCCTCCGCCGGCTGGGTGCGCGCAGCACGCCAGGCGGGATACAGGGTGGCGAGGAAACTCAGGACCAACGCTGCACCGCAGACCTGGAACACGTCCTGGGCCATCAGTTGCGAAGGCAGGTAATCAATGAAGTAGACGTCGGCGTTGAGAAACTTGTGGCCGATCAGCCCTTCGAGTGCAGCAATGGCAGCACTGACATTGAGCGCCGCCAGAATACCCAGTGCCGCGCCGATCAGCGTGCCGACCACGCCGATCACCGTGCCCTGGACCATGAATATCGCCATGATCTGTCGCGGCGTAGCGCCCAGGGTACGCAGAATCGCGATGTCGCCCTTCTTGTCATTGACCACCATCACCAGCGTGGAAATGATGTTGAAGGCCGCCACCGCCACGATCAGCAGCAGCAACAGACCGATCATGGCTTTTTCCATGCGGATGGCCTGATACAGGTTGCCGTGGGTGCGCGTCCAGTCACGCGAGTAGAAATTGTTTTCGCCCAGCTTCTGCGCGATTTCCCACGAGGTACGTGGCGCCGCGAACAGGTCGTCGAACTTGAGACGCAGGCCCTGCACCTGATTGGGCTTCCAGCGATGCAGACGCCCCAGGTCATCGAGATTGGTCAGCCCCAGAAAGCCGTCGATTTCGCCAGCGCCGACGTGAAAGATGCCGGTCACCTCGAAACGCTTCATGCGCGGAAACATCCCGGCCGGCGTCACCGTCACTTCAGGCGCAACGAAGGTCAGTTTGTCACCGATGCCGACGCCCAGCTTGGCCGCGGCCTTGTCGCCGATCATGATGCCGAAGCTGCCGGGCGACAGGCTGTCGAGCTCGCCCTGCTTGATGAAGTGGTCAATGATCGAGACCTTGCGCTCTTCAACCGGATCGATACCGTTGAGCAACACTTTCTGCACCTTGCCGTCGTGGGTCAGCAAACCCTGCATCTGGGTGAACGGCGCAACGGCCAGCACCTGCGGGTTTTCCTGAACTTTGGCGGCCAGACCGCGCCAGTCGGTGATCGGATCAGCCGATTCGATGGTCGCGTGCGGCACCATGCCAAGCACGCGGGTACGCATTTCGTGATCGAAACCGTTCATCACCGATAACACGACTATCATGACCACAACGCCCAGGGCGAGGCCGATCATGGAGGTCAGGGAGATGAAGGAAACAAAATGATTGCGTCGCTTCGCACGGGTGTAGCGCGTGCCGATAAATACAAAAAGAGGTCTGAACATGTAGGAATTTGTTCGCAGGAATGAGGACGTCCGTGTGGCGGGCCTTGACGTGCAGCTTTACACTCGAAACTCTCTGACCACCGCCGCTAGCTTGGGTTCGCCATGTCGACATTAGATGAAGCAGGACGCCGCGAATACTACCGTATCGATGACAGCGTCGCACTGGAAATTAACCCCCTGTCTGCCGCCGACCAGGCAAGCCAGGATGCCATGCAGGATACCTCGACGCTGTTCGACCTGCTCAGCGAGCTGCACGTCAGCGAGTTCGAGTCGCAGCATCTGATGCGCCAGCTCGATGAGCGCGACCGGGTGCTGAACAGTTTTCTCAAGTCGCTGAGCAAGCGCATCGACCTGCTGGGCGAAGTGGTTGCCCACACCGCACTGGGCAAGCTGGGCGCTCCTCAGCCGGTCAAACTGTCAGAAGGCGGTATTCAGTTCAATTCGCAACAGGATTTTGCAGTCGGCGAACAGTTGTCGATCAAGATGGTGCTCATGCCTCAGGCCGCGGGTCTGATGCTGCGCGCCAGGGTTTGCCAGTGCGACGCGCTGGCAGACGGCAATTTCGATATCAGTACCGAGTTCGTCAATCTTCCGGACGCCCAGCGCCAGTTACTCGCCCGCCACGTGTTGCAGCGTCAGGCTCAGCAGCGGCGTCAGGCGCTGGAACAGGGCCAGCCCTCCGGAAATTGAACGCCCTGCCCCTTTATCACTATCAGCAGTAGCCAGGAGTAAACGTGACCCTTATCTACGGCCACCGCGGCGCCAAGGGCGAAGCACCGGAAAACACCCTGACCAGCTTTCAGGAATGCCTCAAGCACGGCGTGCGCCGCTGTGAACTGGACCTGCATCTTTCAAAGGATGGAGAGTTGATGGTCATTCATGACCCGACCCTCAAGCGCACCACCGACCGACGCGGCAAGGTCAATGAACACCTGGCAGGCGATCTGGTGACCTATGACGCGCGCAAGGGTGGCCCTGGCTGGGTCTCGCCCTGCCCGATTCCACGCCTGGAAGAACTCTTCGAACAATGCGCTTTCGAGCACTGGCAGCTGGAAGTCAAAAGCGCTTCACGCACTCGTGCCGCCAACACCGTGCTGGCGATTCGTGAAATGGCTCAGCGCCATGGCTTGCTGGACAAGGTGACGATTACCTCCAGCTCTCGCGAAGTACTGCGCGCCGCCCTGGACCTGACGCCGGACATCTCGCGCGGGCTGGTAGCCGAATACGCCTGGCTCGACCCGTTGAAGGTCGCCCAGAGCTACGGCTGTGAAATTCTGGCATTGAACTGGACACTGTGTACCCCGGAGCGCCTGCAGAAAGCACAGCGTCAGGGCCTGCATGTGTCGGTATGGACAGTCAACGAGCCTGCACTGATGCGCAGGCTCGCTGATTTCGGCGTCGACAGCCTGATTACAGACTTTCCCGGTTTGGCCACCGCCACGCTCGGGAATCACTGAAATCGGTCTCCCCGGCCGGCTCAGGCCACCGGCCGGAGTCGCTTAAAAAAGCCGGTTGAGGCCGTCGTATGCGGCTACCCGATAGGCTTCGGCCATGGTCGGGTAGTTGAACGTGGTGTTGACGAAGTACTTCATGGTGTTCGCTTCACCCGGCTGACTCATGATTGCCTGACCGATGTGCACGATCTCGGACGCCTGGTCGCCGAAGCAATGCACGCCCAGCACCTCGAGCGTCTCGCGGTGGAACAGGATCTTCAGCATCCCGACCCGCTCACCGGAAATCTGCGCACGCGCCATGCCCTTGAAGAACGCCTTGCCCACTTCGTAAGGCACTTTGGCCTGCGTCAGTTCGTGTTCGTTCTTGCCGATCGAGCTGATCTCGGGAATGGTGTAGATCCCGGTCGGCACATCGTTGACATAACGCCAGCTGCCATTGTCGACCATGCTGCCCGCTGCCGAACGACCCTGGTCGTAAGCCGCACTGGCCAGGCTTGGCCAACCAATCACGTCGCCGGCGCCGTAGACGTTGGAAACGCTGGTGCGGTAGGTCTCGTCCACTTCGATCTGACCACGGCCGTTGGCCTTCAGACCGATGTTCTCAAGACCCAGCTTGTCGGTGTTGCCAGTACGGCCGTTGCACCACAGCAAGGCATCGGCCTTGATCTTTTTGCCGGACTTGAGGTGCAGGATAACGCCGTTATCCAGACCTTCGACCTTCTCGTACTCTTCGTTGTGGCGAACCATCACGTTGTTGTTGCTGAAGTGATAGCTCAGCGCCTGGGAAATTTCCGAATCCAGGAAGCTCAGCAACTGGTCACGGTTATCCACCAGCTCGACCAGCACGCCAAGGCCGCTGAAGATCGAGGCGTATTCGCAGCCGATCACACCGGCGCCATAAATGATCAGCTTGCGCGGGGTATGGCCCAGGCTGAGGATGGTGTCGCTGTCGTAGATGCGCTTGTGACTGAAATCGATATCGGCCGGCCGATAAGGGCGCGAACCGGTGGCGATGATGATCTGGTTGGCCACCAGCTTTTCCACCACACCGTTGGTGCAGACCACGTTGATGCTGGTCTCGTCGGCAAAGCTGCCGGTGCCGAAGAACACGTCGACGCGATTACGGGCGTAGTAACTGGTGCGCGAGGCCACTTGCTTGGAGATGACCATTTCGGCGTTTTTCAACACATCCGGAAACGAAAACCAGCGCGGCTCGCCGATGGCACGAAACATGGGATTGGTGTTGAACTGAATGATCTGCTTGACCGAGTGACGCAGGGCCTTGGACGGAATGGTGCCCAAATGGGTGCAGTTACCACCCACTTGCCGACGGCTGTCGACCATGGCGACCTTGCGCCCCGCCTTGGCGGCGTTCATTGCCGCGCCTTCTCCGGCAGGGCCGGAACCCAGTACCACTACGTCGTAGTTGTAGACAGCCATGCGTACTCCTTTAAACAGACCGAGGCGCCACTCTGGCATCTCTGGCTAAATCACGCGGCGCAGTCTAGCGCTGCACCGAGGCGGCGAACATTAACCCTTGGTCGCGTCGAAGGCCAATTTTTGTCTGCACCTGGCGCCAGTGACCGGCTGATCCGGCCCGCTGACTTATCGCGGCTGCTCCACAACCAGGCGATCAAACGACGCGTTGCTGCGGATGATAAAGCGCTTATCGGCACGAATCACAAAAAAAGCAGGGATTTTATGTTCTTGCGCATAATTCCAGCCGCGCTGCGGGCCGAGAATCAACAGCAGGGAGGACAGACCGTCGGCCATCAGCGCCGAGGGATGAATGACGGTCACCGACGCCAGGCCGTGGCTGATCGGCTTACCGGTCAAGGCATCGAGCGTATCGGAAATGCGCCACCCGTCATGGTCGATGTAACGCCGAAAGTCCCCCGACGTAGACACGGCGTAGCCTTCGAGCGGAAATACTTTTTGCGTGACAGTGCCATCATCGAGCGGCGCGTCCAGGGTCACCCGCCAGGGCGAGCCGTCGGGCTTGAGCCCGCTGACTTTCAGCTCACCCGTGGCCTGCACCAGATAATCGTGCAAGCCGAGCGCGTCCATCCGTTCGCTGATGCGATCTACCGCATAGCCGGCGGCGATGCTGTTGAGGTCCACTTGCACGGCGGCACTCTTGCACAACCGGGCGCCGACGATGCGCAGGTTGCGATAACCGACCAGCGTCTGGGTCCGGGCCAGTTGCCGCACCAGCGGCATCTGCTCGAACAGCATATGAGGCCCCAACCCCCACAGGTCCATCAACGGCTTGACCGTCAGGTCGAAGGCGCCGTCGCTCTCCTGCGCCAACTGTTCGCCCACGCCGATCATTTTCAAGACCGGTTCCGGCATCACCTGGCAGCTATTGGCAGGCAATGCATTGAAGCGCTCGATATCCGAATCCGTGCGCCAGAGCGACATCTGCTGATCGACCTCGTCCAGAATCGCCTCAACCTGAGGACGTACAGCCGCAGGCTCTGGCTGCCCGGACGCGCGCGCATACACCACGGAATAATGGCTGCCCATGGTCGGCCCGCCAAAGCTTTCCAGCTTGCGCGCCTGACCACAACCAACGCACACCAGCAACACGAGGCACCCTGCAACCCAGCCAAACCTACGCAAACCCATGCCCCGCACTATAAAAAACCTTCAGAGTGACTTGCTGCCATTGGCGAACAAGACAGAAAAGCGTCCATAACCTGCTCTGACACCCAGTGAACCGGCCCGATAAAACGCCGATCGGCATATTGAGTGGTCGAGGGCCACTTATGCTCCCTGCGTGCCCTATCTATTCATCAGGTTTCATCAAGTTTCATCAAAATGACACGCCGCACGATCTCAATTGTCTTGACCTGTCAAGCGTCAGTTAACTGATAGCAAATCGCCGAAACGGTTGTTTTTGAGCCCTGTTACACATACTGTTACAAGTGCGCATCGCCAGTTGCACACACGAAATGGCGATGCGAACGGGATAAAAACGACAACGGACTCCAAGCCGACGAGCCTGAGCGAGTAACTAAATGGCCTCCACAACAAGTAAGGGCAAAGCGATCTTTCGCGTTGTCAGCGGTAACTTCCTCGAGATGTTCGATTTCATGGTCTACGGCTTCTATGCCACGGCCATCGCAAAAACCTTCTTCCCTTCCGACAGCGCTTTCGCTTCGTTGATGCTGTCGCTGGCGACCTTCGGCGCAGGCTTCCTGATGCGTCCGCTGGGCGCGATCTTTCTCGGTGCCTACATCGACCGTCACGGGCGTCGCAAAGGGCTGATTATCACCCTCGCGATGATGGCAATGGGCACTCTGTTGATTGCCTGCGTGCCGGGCTACGCCACATTGGGTGTCATCGCTCCCTTGCTGGTGCTGCTCGGTCGTTTGCTGCAAGGTTTCTCGGCGGGTGTGGAACTGGGCGGCGTTTCGGTGTATCTGGCTGAAATTTCGACACCGGGCCGCAAAGGCTTCTTCGTCAGCTGGCAGTCCGCCAGCCAACAGGCCGCCGTGGTCTTCGCCGGCTTGCTGGGCGTGGGTCTGAACCACTGGCTGAGCCCTGAGCAGATGGGCGAATGGGGCTGGCGCGTGCCGTTCCTGATCGGCTGCCTGATCGTGCCGGCCATCTTCATCATCCGTCGCTCGCTGGAAGAGTCACCAGAGTTCGAAGCTCGCACGCATCGCCCGACGCTGCGTGAAGTGGTGCGCTCCATCAGTCAGAACTTCGGTCTGGTGCTGGGCGGCATGGCGCTGGTAGTGATGACCACCGTGTCGTTCTACCTGATCACCGCCTACACCCCGACCTTCGGCAAGAACGAACTGAACCTGACCGACCTGGAAAGTCTGCTGGTGACGGTCTGCGTGGGCGTGTCTAACTTCATCTGGCTGCCGATCATGGGATCGTTCTCCGATCGCATCGGCCGCAAGCCGCTGTTGATTGCCGCGACCGTGCTGGCCATCGCCACTGCCTACCCTGCCCTGTCGTGGCTGGTTGCACACCCCAGCTTCGGCAATCTGCTGATGGTCGAGCTGTGGTTCTCGTTCCTGTACGGCTCCTACAACGGCGCGATGGTCGTGGCGCTGACAGAGATCATGCCGGTCGAAGTCCGCACCACGGGTTTCTCGCTGGCCTACAGCCTGGCGACGGCGACCTTCGGCGGCTTCACCCCGGCGGCCTGTACTTACCTGATTCACGAATTGGGTAACAAGGCAGCGCCTGGCATCTGGCTGACTGGCGCAGCAGTACTGGGCCTGGTGGCCACGCTGGTGCTGTTCCGCAAGGGCGGGCAAAAGCTTGAAGCGCCTGTGGCGGCTTCCGCCAGCTGATCAATCGCTGCGTTGCAAAAGAAAACCCCGGCTCGAGCGTCTCTCGGCCGGGGTTTTGCGTTTTCAGACCTTGCGTTTCCAGGGACGAAAGCTGAGCCAGAGCAGCACGCCTGGCAATTGCAGGGCAATCATGAGGCCCAACGACCACTGGTAGGCCTCGAGCGAGTGACCGGCGCCCTGGGACGCTGGCCATAGATTGAGTACGACTCCCATCAGCCACTGGAGGAAAAACGCCAGCACGAACACCACCAGATTGAATGAAGAACTCACCCTGCCCGCCAGTTCCGGTGATACCGATTGCGCCACAATGGCGTAGTTCATGGTCGTCGAGGTGCCGAAGAAGCTGAAGCCCATGGCAATCAGATAGGGCGATACTGGCAAGCCGCTGGCCATCAGCGCCTGAAAACCGATAAAGATCAGCATACCGGTGCCACAGATCATGATTGGCTGCACGCCGAACCTGCGCAGATAATCGGTGATCGCACCGAACGTCAGGGACCCCGCCGCCATCGCGATAGCTGCGAACAACAGCACATTGGCCATTCCGGAATCACTCAAGCCGGCCATATCGCGTAGCCACGGCCCCATCCACAGCGACAGGACCGACATGTAGATGGCGTGCGCGAACACCGAGTACAATGCCAGACGCCAGAACGTCCACGATGAATACAGTTTGCCGACCGCGGCAAACATATCGCTGTAGCGCGTTTTTTTGCTCTCGTAGGCTTTGGGAACGCTGAGGTGTATGACCACCGCCACACAAAAGGTCAGCAGCGCCAGAACCAGAAACGCTTCTCGCCAGGTCAACCAGTTCAGCAGCGCATGTAATGGCGTGGTTGACGCCATCGCGCCCAGCCCGCCAATCGACAGCAGGCAGGCGGTACTCAGCGGCAAACGCTCGACCGGCAACCAGATGGCACACGCTTTGATCGCACTCATCAGCGAGCCCGCCACCCCCAGGCCAATCAGCCCCCGCCCGATCAACAACCCGGTCTCGGTGCTGGAAATACTGAAGATGACCGAACCGGCGACCGCGAACAGCAGCATCGGCGCCTGAACGCTGCGTGGCCCATAGCGGTCCAGCATCACGCCAAGCGGAATCTGTGCGGCCGCGAAGGTCAGAAAATACACGCCAGTCAGCAAACCCAGACTGCTGGCGGGCAAGCTCAGGTCGGTTTGCAGGTCGACGTAGATCACCGCGTTGACGGTACGAAACAGGTAGGAAACGAAATGCCCCAGCCCGAAGGGGATGAAGATCGTCAGAAACAGCAGGAAGAAGCTGCTTTTGAGGGGGTGTTGCGAACCGTCCAGGGCCGAACTGCTCATCCTTGATACTCCATCGTCCAGAAACTTTGCGCGTGACAGATTCTCATGGTCAGCCACAAAACAAAACGGGCCGAAGCCTGCCTGCGCAGGATTCGGCCCGTTTATCTGCTGCCCCGGTCAGGCCGGGCAGCTCAAGCGTTCAACGTTTACTGCGGGAAAGCTGGCGGATTGACGTCTGCCATGTCTTCCATCACGCGAACCACCTGGTGGCTGTAACCGAATTCGTTGTCGTACCAGACGTACAGCACAACGCGGTTGTCATTGACGATGGTCGCTTCGGCGTCCACCACACCGGCGTGACGCGAGCCGACGAAGTCAGTGGAGACCACTTCCTGCGAGTTCACGAAGTCGATCTGCTTGTGCAGGTCCGAGTGCAGCGCCATGTAGCGCAGGTACTCGTTCATTTCTTCGCGAGTGGTCTGCTTCTCAAGGTTGAGGTTGAGAATGGCCATGGACACGTTCGGCGTCGGAACGCGAATCGCGTTGCCGGTCAGCTTGCCGGCCAGCTCAGGCAAGGCCTTGGCAGCAGCGGTAGCCGCACCGGTTTCGGTGATGACCATGTTCAACGCGGCGCTGCGACCACGACGGTCGCCCTTGTGGAAGTTGTCGATCAGGTTCTGGTCGTTGGTGTACGAGTGAACCGTTTCGACGTGACCGTTGGTGATACCGAACTTGTCGTTGACTGCTTTGAGCACCGGCACGATGGCGTTGGTGGTGCAGGATGCCGCCGAGACGATCTTGTCGTCCGCAGTGATTTCACCGTGGTTGATACCGTGCACGATGTTCTTCAGCTTGCCCTTGCCCGGCGCGGTCAGGACCACGCGGTCGATGCCCGGGCAGGCCAGATGCTGACCCAGACCTTCGGCATCACGCCATACACCGGTGTTGTCCACCAGCAGAGCGTCCTTGATACCGTACTGGGTGTAATCCACCTCGGACGGGTTCTTGGCGTAGATCACCTGAATCAGGTTGCCGTTGGCGGTGAGCGTGCTGTTGGCTTCGTCGATGGTGATGGTGCCATCGAACGGACCGTGAACCGAGTCACGGCGCAGCAGGCTGGCACGCTTGACCAGGTCGTTTTCCGCGCCCTTGCGGACCACGATGGCGCGCAGACGCAGGCCGTCGCCACCACCGGTCTTCTCGATCAGGATCCGCGCCAGCAGGCGACCGATACGACCGAAACCGTACAGCACGACATCGGTGCCCTTGCGTGGGCTGGTGCCCTGCTGACCCACTACACTGGCCAGTTCTTCACGAACGAACTGCTCTGGCGTACGGCCATTGCCTTCGGTCTTGAACTTCACCGCCAGCTTGCCCAGGTCCACCGAAGCGGCACCCAGCTTGAGCTCGCTCATCGCCTTGATCAGCGGGAACGTCTCGTGTACGGACAACTCAACCGCATCGGACTGACGATGACGCGCAAAGCGGTGAGCTTTGAGAATCGCGATGACTGAACGGTTGATCAGGCTACGGCCATAGATCGAGCTCACCACATTATTATTGCGGTAGAGCTGACCGATGAGCGGGATCATCGCTTCGGCGAGAGCTTCACGATCAATCCATTCACCAAGACACTGGTCGGGCTTCTGAGTCACGGGAACCTTCCACATGTAGGGGCTGAAAAAAGGGGCTACATTATGACCGCGCCTTTGTTTATGAGCAATGCACGGCTGTCATATCGACGCGCACTACATAATTTTCGCCCGTAAACACTCGGTAATACTCCGGAAAACTGACAGCCACCACCTTCCCCCGTTACAATCGCCGCCCCTGTTGCAACGCCTGGAGCCCGACCTTCCCGTGCCAGTTCTGCGTCTACCGCATCTTTCTGCCGCTGCAGGCAAACAACACTGGGGCAATCTTCCCGGTGCCACACTGAGCCTGGCCATTGCCGAAGCCGCCAGCGCGGCCAAGCGCTTCACCCTGCTCCTGACCGCCGACAGCCAAAGCGCCGAGCGGCTCGAGCAAGAACTGAAGTTTTTTGCGCCTACGCTGCCGGTTCTGCACTTCCCGGACTGGGAAACCCTGCCCTACGACCTGTTTTCGCCGCACCAGGACATCATTTCCCAGCGTATTGCCAGCCTCTATCGCCTGCCGGAACTGGAGCATGGCGTTTTGGTAGTCCCCATCACCACCGCCCTACACAGACTGGCGCCGACCAAATTTCTGCTCGGCAGCAGCCTGGTGCTGGATGTCGGCCAGAAGCTCGATGTGGAAGCCATGCGTACGCGCCTGGAGGCCAGCGGCTACCGGTATGTGGACACGGTCTACGAACACGGCGAGTTCACCGTGCGCGGGGCGCTGATCGATCTGTTCCCGATGGGCAGCAAACTGCCGTTTCGGATCGACCTGTTCGACGATGAAATCGAAACGCTGCGCACCTTCGATCCGGACACCCAGCGCTCCATCGACAAAGTCGAGTCGGTGCGCCTGTTGCCCGCCCGTGAATTCCCGTTGCAGAAAGAAGAAGTCACGCGCTTCAAGGCGCGCTTTCGCGAGCGCTTCGACGTGGACTTCCGGCGCAGCCCGATTTTCCAGGACTTGAGCAGCGGCATCACACCTGCCGGCATCGAGTACTACATCCCGTTGTTCTTCGAGGAAACCTCGACGCTGTTCGATTACCTGCCGCAGGACACCCAGGTGTTCTCCCTGCCGGGCATCGAACAGGCGGCCGAGAACTTCTGGAACGACGTGCGCAATCGCTATGAAGAACGCCGCGTCGACCCTGCCCGGCCGCTGTTGCCGCCGGCCGAGTTGTTTCTACCGGTGGAAGACTGCTTCGCGCGCCTGAAAAACTGGCCGCGCGTGGTCGCCAGCCAGCAGGATGTCGACGCCGGTGCCGGACGCGAGCGTTTCCCGGCGCAGTCCCTGCCGGACCTGTCCATCGAAGCCAAGGCCACTCAACCACTGGCGGCCCTGTCGAATTTTCTGGATGATTTCCCCGGTCGCGTACTGTTCACCGCCGAGTCCGCCGGACGCCGGGAAGTGCTGCTGGAGCTGCTCGAACGCCTCAAGCTGCGCCCCAAGACCGTCGACAGCTGGCTGGATTTCGTCGACGGCAAGGACCGGTTGGCAATCACCATCGCGCCGCTTGACGAAGGCCTGCTGCTGGAACAACCAGCCCTGGCGCTGATCGCAGAAAGCCCGCTGTTCGGCCAGCGCGTCATGCAGCGCCGTCGCCGCGAAAAGCGCACCGACGGCGGCAATAACGACGCGGTCATCAAGAACCTCACCGAGCTGCGCGAAGGAGCGCCGGTGGTGCACATCGATCATGGCGTAGGTCGTTATCTCGGGCTTGCGACCCTGGAAGTCGAAAACCAGGTCGCCGAATTCCTGATGCTGGCCTACGCCGAAGACGCCAAGCTGTACGTCCCGGTCGCCAACCTGCACCTGATTGCCCGTTACACCGGCAGCGACGACGAAACCGCGCCGCTGCACCGCCTCGGCTCGGAAACCTGGCAGAAAGCCAAACGCAAGGCTGCCGAGCAGGTCCGTGACGTGGCGGCCGAGTTGCTGGATATCTACGCGCGTCGCGCAGCCCGCGAAGGCTATGCGTTTGCCGACCCGAAAGCCGATTACGCGACCTTCAGCGCAGGCTTCCCGTTTGAAGAGACACCGGATCAGCAAACCACTATCGACGCCGTGCGCGCCGACATGCTGGCGCCCAAGCCAATGGATCGCCTGGTCTGTGGCGACGTGGGTTTCGGCAAGACCGAAGTGGCCATGCGTGCCGCCTTCATCGCCGTGCATGGCGGGCGTCAGGTGGCCATTCTGGTGCCGACCACCCTGCTCGCCCAGCAGCACTACAACAGTTTCCGCGACCGTTTCGCCGACTGGCCGGTGACCGTCGAGGTGATGAGCCGCTTCAAGTCGGCCAAGGAAGTCAGCGCCGCGGTTGCCGATCTGGCCGAGGGCAAGATCGACATCGTTATCGGGACGCACAAGCTGTTGCAGGATGACGTCAAGATCAAGAACCTCGGTCTGGTGATCATCGACGAAGAACACCGGTTTGGCGTGCGCCAGAAAGAACAGCTCAAGGCGCTGCGCAGTGAGGTCGATATTCTGACCCTGACCGCAACGCCGATCCCGCGCACCCTGAACATGGCCGTGTCGGGCATGCGTGACCTGTCGATCATCGCCACGCCACCGGCGCGCAGGCTGTCGGTGCGCACTTTCGTGATGGAGCAGAACAAGCCGACCATCAAGGAAGCCCTGCTGCGCGAGCTGTTGCGCGGCGGTCAGGTCTATTACCTGCACAACGACGTCAAGACCATCGAGAAATGCGCTGCCGATCTGGCCGAGCTGGTGCCGGAGGCGCGTATCGGCATCGGCCACGGGCAGATGCGCGAGCGCGAACTCGAACAGGTGATGAGCGACTTCTACCACAAGCGCTTCAATGTGCTGATCGCCTCGACCATCATCGAGACCGGCATCGACGTACCGAGCGCCAACACCATCATCATCGAGCGCGCCGACAAGTTCGGTCTGGCCCAGTTGCACCAGTTGCGCGGTCGCGTCGGGCGCAGTCACCACCAGGCCTACGCCTACCTGCTGACCCCGCCACGCAAACAGATCACCCACGATGCCGAAAAGCGTCTGGAAGCGATCGCCAACACCCAGGACCTGGGCGCGGGCTTCGTGCTCGCCACCAACGACCTGGAGATCCGTGGCGCAGGCGAACTGCTCGGGGACGGCCAGAGCGGTCAGATCCAGGCGGTGGGCTTCACCCTGTACATGGAAATGCTCGAGCGCGCGGTGAAGTCGATTCGCAAGGGCGAGCAGCCCAATCTCGATCAGCCGCTGGGCGGCGGGCCGGAAATCAACCTGCGCGTGCCGGCACTGATCCCCGAAGCCTACCTGCCGGATGTGCACACGCGCCTGATTCTCTACAAGCGCATTGCCAACGCCGCTGACGAAGAGGCCCTCAAGGACCTGCAGGTCGAAATGATCGACCGCTTCGGCCTGCTTCCGGAACCGACCAAGAATCTGGTGCGTATCACGCTGCTCAAACTGCACGCCGAACAGCTCGGCATCCGGAAAATCGACGGTGGCCCGCAAGGTGGCCGTATCGAGTTCGCGGCCGAGACGCCGGTTGATCCACTGACCCTGATCAAGCTGATCCAGAGCCAGCCCAACCGCTACAAGTTCGAAGGTGCCACGCTGTTCAAATTCATGGTTCCCATGGAGCGCCCGGAAGAGCGCTTCAACACGATCGAAGCGCTGCTTGAGCGCCTGACCCCGAAAACTGCTTGAAGGATTCACGCATGCTTCTGTTTCGTTCATTGATCCTGCTGCTGACGCTTATAGCGCCAGCCGCGTTCGCCGATGGCCTGTATCAGGTCGAGATTCTGCTGTTTCGCCAGAACGGCGAGCCGGCCTCGACCCGCCAGCTTGTACCGGAAAACTGGGACAAAGGCGCACAGAAGATCGACGCGAACGATGAACGAAGCCCCGCGCTCAATGATCTGGCGAGCAAACTGCAAGGCAGCGGCAACTATGAAGTGCTGATGCAGCGCGCCTGGCAGCAGAGCATAGGCACCGAACCGGGCAAAGTCGCCATCACCAGTGGTGAAGAGCGGCTTGGGCATTTCCCGATCGAGGGTACCGTGAGTCTGGCGATGGCACGCTTCACCGATATTGGTGCACAATTCTGGGTCAACCAGCTGGACCCGCATGGCGTGGTCATCAGCAGTGAACGATTGAAGCAGACTGCCAGGGTAAAGAACGGTGAGCTGACCTATCTGGACAACGGCAACCTCGCGTTGCTGATCAAGGTTTCTCCTCTTTGATCTTTACGTACGCAAGGGACGCCCAGGCGTCCCCTTTCTTTTTGAGCATCGCTGCGGCGTAGGGCTTTTTAAAACTTGTCGTCCATTCTCGAAAAAGTCCTGGCTGCGGCCTGGACAGACCTATTCCACGAGCGAACGCTTGAGCGAGGGCGCGACTACGCCCGGCAAAAACGCATCGTGCTGGAAGACTCCAGCCCGCAGATCATCCGCACCGCCTGTCGGGGCTCGGGCCTGGAAATCTATACCCAGACGCTGCTGTTCAAGGACCCCGATCGCTACAAGAACTACCTGACCTGCAAATGCACCTGCCCGGTTCGCAACGATTGCAAACACTGCGTGGCTGCCCTGCTGTTTCTGCAGGACCCGCACAACCGTCCGCTGCTGCAGGCCGCACTGGCCTCGCACCAGCAAGAGCCGGAAAAGCCCGTCGAGCAGAAGCCCAGATTGCCGGAGCGCCTGATCGATGACCTCCAGCCACGGCCGAGGCTGATTCTGGCCAGCATCGAGTTCAGTGCCTACGAACCACGCAACGGGCGCATGCAGCGGCACATTCAGCACCGTGCCGCGCTGGCCTTTGCCTACGGCAAGCATTACGCGGTTGGCACCACCAACGTCAGCATTCTGGTAAGTTCGCTGGGCAGCGATCTGGTGAACCAGAAAAGCGACATCATCGAACACACCGACACCGAAACCTTGCGCATCCGTCGTCAGGGTGAACGGGAGCGGCAGTTGCGTCAGGAACTGGCCGATCTGGGCTTCAAGGTCGCCACCCGGCAAAGCAAGGCACTGCCCGACAGCGCCGGCGACATGTACGAACTGCCCAATGACAAGGCCTGGCTGCATTTTGTCCTCGATGACCTGCCGCGGCTGCGCGAGCAAGGCTGGGAAATCGACATTCAGGAAGAGTTCGGTTTCGACGTCACGCCGGTGGAAGACTGGTATGCGGTCATCGACGAAGAGAACGAGCGCGACTGGTTCGACCTCGAACTGGGCATCATCGTCAACGGCGAACGCCTGAGCCTGTTGCCGATCCTGATCAACCTGATCCGCAGCCATCCCGAACTGATGAGCCCGTCGGCCGTGGCCAAGCGCGGCGACGAAGAACAACTGCTGGTGCAGCTCAACCACTTCACGCAAAGCGGCGGCAGCCCGGTACAGATCGCCCTGCCCTACGGGCGGCTCAAGCCGGTGCTGGCGACGCTGGGGGACTTCTACTGGCGTCAGGAGGGCAACAACGCGCTGCGCATGAGTAAAGCAGATGCGGCGCGCCTTACCCAGCTCGAAGACCTGCCGCTGACCTGGCAGGGCGGCGACCGCCTGCGTCACTTTGCCGAACGCCTGATCAACATCAAGGACGCGCCAGTCAGCCTGCCCGATGGCCTGAACGCCACGCTGCGCCCGTATCAGCTGGAAGGCCTGAGCTGGATGCAGTCGCTGCGCGAGCTGGAAGTCGGCGGCGTGCTGGCCGACGACATGGGCTTGGGCAAGACCCTGCAGACCCTGGCTCACCTGCTGATGGAAAAACAGGCCGGACGCCTCGATCGCCCGGCACTGGCGGTGATGCCGACCAGCCTGATCCCCAACTGGCTGGACGAGTCCGAGCACTTCACCCCGGACCTCAAGGTGCTGGCACTGTATGGCGCCAACCGGCATCAGGACGCCGGCAATCTTCAGGATTACGACCTGATCCTGACCACCTACGCTTTGCTGCCACGGGACCTGGAGCTGCTCGAAAAACAGCCCTTCCACGTACTGATTCTCGATGAAGCGCAGTACATCAAGAACCCCAACAGCAAGGCAGCCCAGGCCGCACGCAACCTCAACGCCCGTCAGCGCCTGTGCCTCAGCGGTACGCCGCTGGAAAACCATCTGGGCGAGCTGTGGTCGCTGTTTCACTTCCTGATGCCCGGCTGGCTGGGCAACAGCAAGGAATTCAACAGCAACTACCGCACCGCCATCGAAAAGCATGGCAACCAGGACCGCCTGCATCACCTCAATGCGCGTATCAAGCCGTTCCTGCTGCGTCGCACCAAGGAGCAGGTGGCGACCGAACTGCCGCCCAAGACCGAGATCATCCACTGGGTCGACCTCAACGACGCCCAGCGCGATGTGTACGAAACCGTACGCCTGGCGATGGACAAGAAGGTCAGGGACGAAATCACCCGCAAAGGCGTGGCACGCAGCCAAATCATCATTCTCGAAGCGCTGCTCAAGCTGCGTCAGGTGTGCTGCGACCTGCGTCTGGTCAATCAGGACATGCCGGTCAACAGCAAACAGGGCACCTCGGGCAAGCTCAACAGCCTGATGGAGATGTTCGAAGAACTGCTGGCCGAAGGTCGCAAGATTCTGTTGTTCTCGCAGTTCACTTCGATGCTCAGCCTGATCGAGGAAGAGCTCAAGCAGCGCGGTATCGCCTACGCCCTGCTGACCGGCTCGACCCGCGATCGCCGCACGCCGATTCATGATTTTCAGAGCGGCAAGCTGCCGATCTTCCTGATCAGCCTCAAAGCAGGCGGCACCGGCCTCAACCTGACCGCCGCCGATACAGTGATCCACTACGACCCGTGGTGGAACCCGGCAGCGGAAAATCAGGCGACCGACCGTGCGTACCGTATCGGCCAGGACAAGCCGGTGTTCGTCTACAAGATGATCGCGCGCGGCACCGTGGAAGAGAAAATCCAGCGCCTGCAGCGGGAGAAATCAGCGCTGGCCTCGGGCGTGCTCGACGGCCGTACAACCGGCGACTGGAAACTGCGCGATGAAGACCTGCAGGCCCTGTTCGCCCCACTGCCCGCTGCGCCGAAGAAAACCCGCAAGTAAGCCCGTCAGGCGCTTATTCGACAGCAACCTGCTGGAGAATCTGCGCCGTCGACAGGACCCTAGCGTACTCGCCGTGCAGATTGGCCAGCGACATCGCGTGCACTTCTTCGGCACTGCGCGGCGTGCCGAAGAAGTCCTGTTGATCGAAGGTAAAGCAGGCATCGTGCGCGACCAGCACGTCAAACCCCAGATTGCCGCCACTGCGCGCGGTGGACTCGACCGAGTTGTTGGTGACCACACCGGCTATCACCACCTGCCTGATCCCGTCGGAGCGTAACCACATTTCCAGAAAGGACCCGCAAAACGCGTCGGGGACCTGCTTGCTCAGCTCACGCTCATCGGCTTGTGGCAAGAACGCTGGCTGGTACTCGACCCCCGACTGCTCCGGCCAGAACACTGATTCGGGCGACGTCGAGAAATGCCGGACGTGAATCACCGGCCGCCCGGATTGCCGCCAGGCACCGAGCAGAGCGCTGACATGGCTCTCGGCCTGTAGGTTATTGCGTCGCCCGAGCTTGGGATGATGGATGCCCTGCTGCAGGTCGATAAGGATCAGCGCGCTGTTGTCTTGAATATCCATGATCAATCAGTCCGAACTTTTGGTTCAGCAAGACTATCGCAATCAAGGTCTATTCTGGTCGCAATCGTCGACAGCCCCAGGCTTGTCCGAGACCTGCCCCCAAGGAGAACATCATGATCGAACACCTTAAACTCGCCGGCAAAGTAGCGCTCGTGCAGGGCGGCTCACGTGGTATCGGCGCAGCCATCGTCCAGCGCCTGGCCAAAGAAGGCGCTGCCGTGGCGTTTACCTACGTCAGCTCTGAGGTCAGCGCTCTGGAGATTCAGGACAGCATCGTCGCCAATGGCGGCCGCGCACTGGCCATTCGCGCAGACAGCGCCGACGAAAAAGCCATCAGCCAGGCCGTGCAGACCACTGCCGAGACCCTTGGCAGGCTGGATATCCTGGTCAATAACGCCGGCATTCTGGCCATTGCGCCGCTCAATGAATTCAGCATGCAGGACTTCGACAAGACTCTGGCCATCAACGTGCGCAGCGTATTCATCGCCAGCCAGGAAGCCGCGCGACACATGGAAGAAGGCGGTCGCATCATCAACATCGGCAGCACCAACGCCGATCGCATGCCCTTTGCGGGCGGCGCCACGTACGCCATGAGCAAATCGGCGCTGATCGGCCTGACCAAAGGCATGGCCCGCGACCTCGGCCCGCAAGGTATCACCGTCAACAACGTCCAGCCCGGCCCGGTGGACACCGACATGAACCCTGCGCAGGGCGAATTCGCCGAAACCCTGAAAGCGCTGATGGCCCTGCCCCGCTACGGCACCAGCGAAGAAATCGCCAGCTTCGTCGCCTACCTCGCTGGCCCTGAAGCGGGCTACATCACCGGTGCCAGCCTGACCATCGACGGCGGCTTCAGCGCCTGACGCCACCACCACAAGCGGCCCTTTGCCCAAGGGCCGTATCCTCTGCCAGGGCCTTTTACTGGCGAATCAGCGTTTTTTTGCTTAAGCGCATGAAAAATCTGAAAAAAAGTTTTGCGTCAGGAAAAGCTTTCGACTACATTAGCGCGCCTCGACAGACACAACGTTGTCGTCGAGATACGGTGAGGTGTCCGAGTGGCTTAAGGAGCACGCCTGGAAAGTGTGTATACAAGAAATTGTATCGAGGGTTCGAATCCCTCCTTCACCGCCATATTTGAAACACACAAACCCCTGAATTCTTCAACGAATTCAGGGGTTTTGTGGTTTCCGGGGTCTGAAAAAATGGCCGTGGAATCAATTGTTCAAGGACACGCCTTGCGCGCGCGACACCCCTTCCTCCAATCCAAAACGGCCACCAAAACGCCCTGCAGGCGTTTTGATAGCGCACGCTCATATCAAAAAATAAAGATTGAATCCTCACAGAAAATGTTATTTAAATAACAAAAATAAAGCCGCCGAGGCTTCCATCGGCGCTGGTGAGGTCAAAATAACAATGAGCAAGATTGCAGTCATCGGCAGCAACATGGTCGACCTGATTACTTACATCGAACGCATGCCTGCCCAGGGCGAAACGCTCGAAGCACCGCGTTTTGCCATGGGGTGCGGCGGCAAGGGCGCCAATCAGGCCGCCGCCGCTGCGCTGCTGGGTGCCGACGTGCTGATGCTCAGCAAGGTCGGCGACGATGCTTTTGCCGATACCACCCTGGCCAATTTTCAACGGCTGGGCATTGATACGCGCTTCGTTGAACGGGTGCCGGGCGTGTCGAGCGGCGTGGCGCCGATCTTCGTCCAGGAGAACTCCCATAACAGCATCCTCATCGTCAAAGGCGCCAATGCCCACCTGAGCCCGGCCGACATCGACCGCGCCGAGGCGCAGCTGCGCGATTGCGCATTGATCGTGCTGCAACTGGAAGTCGAGCTGGCGACCGTTTACCACGCCATCGCCTTCGCTCATCGGCATGCCATCCCGGTGCTGCTCAATCCGGCGCCGGCCTTGGCCGGCCTGAGTCGCGAGCACCTGGCGCAGCTGGATTTCCTGATCCCCAACGAGAGCGAGCTGGCTCTGATCAGCGGCCAGCCGGTGACGTGCGCCGAGGAAGCGGCTCAGGCTGCACGCCAATTGGTTGCGCTGGGCGTACGCCACGTCATCGTCACCCTGGGCGAACAAGGGGCGCTGTACGTCGGCGCCGAAGGCGAGTGGCAGGTGCCAGGGGTCAAGGTTCAGGCGCGTGACACCACCGGTGCCGGTGACGCCTTCATTGGCTGCTTCGCCCGGCACTGGAGCGAGGACGGCAATATTCGCCAGGCCATGCACCAAGCGGTGGCCTACTCGGCCTGCTCGGTCACCGGCCTCGGCACGCAATCTTCTTACCCCGATGCGCCGACGTTTGCGCGCTTCCTCGATGCATCGGCCAACTGACACTCACCAGCATCTCGCGGAGAACAATAATGAATAAGCCTGCGCTGCAACAAACCCCGGACGGGTTCTACCTGAACCGTACGCCGTGGTTCGCCTTCATCCTGCTCTGCAGCATCTTCGCCCTGTGGGCGGCGGCCGCGAGCATGAACGACGTGCTCATCGCGCACTTCAAGAAGGCCTTCCTGCTCAGCGACTTCCAGACCGCTTTCGTCCAGTCGGCGTTCTACCTGGGCTACTTTTTCGTCGCCATTCCGGCCGCACTGGTGGTGCGTCGCTTCAGCTACAAGACCACCATCCTCATCGGCCTGATGCTGTACCTGTTCGGCTGCGCCCTGTTCTTTCCGGCGGCGTCGACCGCCAAGTACGGCATGTTCCTGATGGCACTGTTCGTCATCGCTGCCGGCCTGTCGTTTCTCGAGACCGCGTGCAACACCTATTCGACACTGATGGGGCCACGGGAAACCGGCACACGGCGCCTGAACATCTCGCAGACCTTCCACCCATTCGGCGCCATGACCGGGGTGTACGTCGGCAGCTTCGTGATGTTCAAGGACACCGACGCCACGCGCGAACAGTTGGCCCAGATGAGCGCCAGTGAGGCGGCGGCGCAGCAATTGCAAATGATCCAGTCGACCCTGCTGCCGTACAAATGGATGATCGCGGTACTCATATTGATGTTCATCCTGATCGCCATCACCCGCTTTCCCGCGTGCAAGGGCAACGGCACCGTCAGCGAACCGCGGGCGAGCATCGGTCAGAGCCTCGGCCGCCTGCGGCGCAATCCGCGCTTCTGCTTCGGTGTGCTGGCGCAGTTCCTCTACGTCGGCGCGCAGGTCGGGGTGTGGAGCTTCACCATTCGCCTGGCCATGCAAATGGGCGGGATGAACGAGCGCAGTGCCTCGTGGTTCCTGCTGACCACCTTTGCTGCCTATTTCATCGGCAAGATGATCGCCAACCTGCTGATGCGCAAAATGCACCCGGCCAAAGTTCTCGCGGTGTATGGCGTGCTGTGCATCGTGCTGCTGGCCTACACCATCCTGGTGCCGAACATCACCGCGGTGTATGCCGCCGTGGGGGTCAGTGTGTTTCTCGGGCCTTGCTGGCCGACCATCTATGGTCTGACCATTGACGGGCTCGGCGAGGACACAGGTGTCGGCGGCTCGTTGCTGGTGATGAGCATCGTAGGCGGTGGCGTAATGCCGATCTTCCAGGGTCTGCTCAGCGATGCCAATGGCGGCAACATGCAGATTGCCTATAGGGTGCCGCTGCTGTGCTTCGTGGCCATCGTGATGTACGCAGTGTATTGCATGCGTCAGCCGCAACCGCTGCTGGGTGGCTCGGCCACGGCGGTGGCGCAATGAGTAGCGAAGCATTGCGCCTGCCGCTCTATCCACAGCTCTGGGACCAGGCCAGCCGGCTGCTGCTCGAATCCGCGAATTTCAGCGTGCGTGCCTGGACCTACCCCAGCGGGGTCAAGGCGCTGTCACTGGAAAACAGCCGCGGCAAGCTGGTGATCCTGCCCTGGCAGGGGCAAATGATCTGGTCGGCCGAATTCGACGGCGTTGATTTGACCATGCTCAATATGTTCACCCAGCCGCGGCCCAGTGCCAGCGTGATCGGCACCTACGGCTGTTTCATGTTTCACAGCGGCCTGCTGCGCAACGGTTGCCCGGGGCCCGAGGATGATCATGCGCTGCACGGCGAAATGCCCTGCGCGCCGATGGACGATGCCTGGCTGCAGGCAGGCGAAGACGAGCACGGCGCTTATCTGCGCCTCGGCGGCACTTACGAATACGTGCAGGGTTTCGGCGACCATTACCGGGCCAGCCCGAGCGTGACCCTGCGCCCGGCCAGCGGGCTGTTCGAGATCGACATGCAGGTGGTCAATCTGGCCGGCAAGGCCATGGACCTGATGTACATGGCGCACATGAACTACGCCTACGTCGACGGCGCGCGCCTCACCCAGCCCCTGGGCTGCGAGCGCACACGGGTACGCGCCAGCGTGCCGGCCCATGTGCGGCCGACCCCAGCCTGGAACGCCTATATCGCCGAGCTCAGTCAGGACCCGACCCGCCTCGAGGTGCTCGACTCGCCCGCGCTGTATGACCCGGAGATCGTCTGCTTCTTCGATGACGTGCGCGGCGACGCTCATGGACAGGCGCATTTCTTCCTCGATCATCCCGACGGCGCGGCGTTCTACACCCGCTACAGCCCGCGGCAATTTGAACACGCCGCGCGCTGGATCCTGCACAACACCGATCAGCAGGTGGCGGCCTTCATCTTGCCGGCCACCTGTGAACCGGAGGGCTACCGCGCCGAACTCGCCAAAGGCAACGTGCGCAGCCTCGCGCCCGGTGCCAGCGCCGAGTTCAGCCTGACCACCGGTTACCTGAACGCACCCGAACGCCGGGCGCTGCAACCGTGATGCATCTAGAGCACCAACTGCGCGCCGCCGGCCTCAATGGCCTCGCGGTAGCTCCGCGGGATTTTCTTGTCGCTGACCACGCAATGGAAATCGCTCAAGGCACCGAAGTGCGCAGTGCGAACGGCGTCGAATTTGGAGTGATCGGCCAGCAGCAGGCTTTGCCGGGCCTGGCGCATGACCTTCTGCTTGACCTCCACCTCGTGGAAATTGAAGCAAGTGACACCGCAGTCCAGGCTGACCCCGGCCGCCGAAACAAAGGCCCAGGTCAGGCGCACGCCGTCGAGAATGCTGGTTTCGGCATGGCTCTCGAACACCTGGTTCTTGCGGTGGAACATGCCGCCGCACAGGACGATGCTGCAGTTGGGTTTCTGCTGCAGCTTGAGCAGCACGTTGAGCGAGTTGCACACCGCAGTGAACTCAAGCTCGTCGGGGATGAAGTCGACCACGAAGGGGATCGTCGTACCGCAGTCGAAAAACACGGTGTCGCCGGGCCGGATGAAAGTGGCGGCCAGCTTGCCGATGCGGCGCTTCTCCTCGACATGGCGGGTGCCCTGCTCGCTGACCCGGTAATCCCCCGGCTCAGGATCATCGTGGGCGCGAGTGATGTAGCCGCCCAGCAGCCGTAATTGCTCGGGGTGCCGGCTGAGGTCGCGGCGCAAGGTCATTTCGGACACCTCAAGCAGCGCCGCCATCTCCCGCAGATGGATGGCTCTCTGATCTTGCAGGGCCTGTTGAATCTGTTTGATGCGGTCGGTTTTCTTGACGTCCATGGGCATCCCGGCAATCCGTTGGAGGTGTCGCTAGAGTAACACCAAGTGTTAATTTTTTAACTTATGGGTATCCACCCAAGTGTTTTTACTGATGACAGGAATCCCTTGATGAACTCACTCGAACCCGCTGCACTGGCCCAGGCCATCGATCACACCTTGTTGGCGGCGGATGCCAGCCGAGAGCAGATTGCCACACTTTGCGCCGAAGCCCGGAACCACGGCTTCTACTCGGTGTGCGTGAACTCCAGCCAGGTGCCTTTTGCCGCTCGACAACTCGCCGGGTGTGCCGTGAAGGTCTGTGCGGTGGTGGGCTTTCCGCTGGGCGCCGGGCTGAGTGCCAGCAAGGCGTCGGAAGCAGCGCTGACGATCGCTGCCGGCGCTCAGGAAATCGACATGGTGCTGAACATCGGCTGGCTCAAGGACGGCCTGTTCGATGAGGTCCGCGACGATATCGCCGCGGTGCTGCAGGCCTGTGGCAAGGTGCCGCTCAAGGTGATCCTGGAAACCTGCCTGCTCGATGAGGCGCAGAAGGTGCGCGCCTGCGAGATCTGCCGCGAGCAGGGTGTGGCATTCGTCAAGACCTCCACCGGCTTCAGCCGCAGTGGCGCAACGCTCGAGGATGTGGCGCTGATGCGCCGGGTGGTCGGCCCTGACATCGGCGTCAAGGCGTCTGGCGGAGTGCGTGACGTGGCCACGGCCAGAGCGATGATCGAAGCTGGCGCAACACGCCTGGGCACCAGTTCCGGGATTGCGATCGTGACAGGCGCAGGCACCGGGGCAGGCTATTGAGTCTGCGGGCTTTGAACATCAAAGCCCGCTGCACTTAGCTCAGATCGATCACACCGGTCATGGCCGTGAAATGGCTTTGCTTGTGCTGAACCTTGTCGAGAACCTCCGCAGGGGTCGACTCGCGGAAGACCACCATGTGCCCGACGTCCTTGCCGCCTTCGGTCACCCGTTCGATATCGTTGATCATCCAGGTGGTCAGCTCTTCGGCAGTAATGCCCAGTTCGGCCGCTACTCGCTGGTGGAGGCGTTCGGCGTCGTGCTGATTGAGTTGATCGCTGTTCATGGGGCTGGCTCCTTCAAGGGGTGTTAAGTTCAGTCCCCGTGAGGGCTCCACAGTTCAGTCGGGTTTGAGCAGGCTGCGAATGAGCTGTCATTCCGGCTTTGCACCAGCCCCCCTGCACTCCTCCGGGTATTTGCATATTTATCTTGCGCGGAAGGCTTCAGAGAAGCTGTATGTCGAGAAAGTAAGCCGTCCGAAGGCCATTACTTTTCAGAAGCTGATGGATCGTGTTCGTATTTATCATCTGTGGCATCAACGGCACGAACGCGACGATTTTCTCAACCTCGTCGTTAGATCAACAGCAAAATTCCAGGTAGGAAAAAGGCGCTCTGCCTTGACCGTATCCGATCAAAAAGCTGGGCAGCTATTTGGCCTGCCCCATCCATCATCAGCACCTGATGAGACATTAGGGATCCAAGACATGGCCGCCTTGAGTCGGTGGCTGCCTGATGTGATTAGGCTGCTATGGGTAAAATCCAGCCGCTCGAAAGCGATTGTTTCCGAACCCAACACACAAACGACAACGGGATAAATCGGCCACCTGATGGCCGCATTCACCTCTTGCAGCTGCTAGAGGCAAAGCTGAGAGCTTGCGTGAGGAAACAGAAGGTCTAGCGAAGCTGGTATTTGGCCCGATAGTTGATCCACTGCCCAGTAAAATATCGCGCTACCGTCGGAAGAACGGTTGCCTTTATTCCATGATATTCACTATGCTGCGAGCCACGGCCCAGAAATATATAAAGGACAAGGATTCATGGCAGACTTAGCTTCGCAACAGACACCTATCCAGTCAGTTTACAATTGGTATCGAGAAGATAAACTGTATGTAAATAGACGATATCAAAGAAAGCTTGTTTGGACTCTTGAAGAAAAACAAAAGCTGGTAGAGTCCATCATCAAAAAATATCCCATTCCAGCAATATTACTAGCTGAAAGAGAAGAAGAGCCAGGCACTTACGAGATTATTGACGGGTTGCAGCGCCTCCATGCGATAGTCTCATTTATAGAAACAGCGTTCCCTACGCTTGAAGGGAATCATTTCGACCTTACGTACTTCCCTACTGCTAAAGCGCACGCAGATGCTGGCGATTTTACGCCTGAGCTAGCACAGTCTTATATCGGACAGAAAGAGATTGGTACACTACTAGATTACCCTTTGGCACTTTCAGTTATGCGCAATGCCACGGATGCAGAAATCAACGACGTTTTCGACAGAATCAACACATACGGTCATCGGCTAAGCGATCAGGAAAGGCGCCAAGCCGGCGTACAAAATGATTTGTCCGATATGGTACGCCTTGTCGCATGTAGCTTGAGGGGAGATGAGTCCTCGAATACTCTTGTGCTTCGAGCAATGCCTTCAATTAGTATTGATCTCCCTAAGACTAAGCATGGCTATGAGATTCAAGCCGACGAAGTTTTCTGGGTAGCTCAGGGCATTCTGAAGTCTACCGATCTACGAGATAGCATGGATGAGCAATGCATAGCGGATGTTGCGGCCTGCATTGTGAGCCCGGCTTTGCTCGAAAGATCGAAGGACGCTTTAGATAAAATATATACTGCTAACTCAGTAGAAAGCAATCAAGTTCTAACAGCTATTGAGGTTTATGGAACTGAGCGCTTCGCCCATGAGTTTAAATACTGTGTAGACGAAATTTTAAAAATTTGCCACATCCATCCGACCTCAAAATTGAGAAACATTGTCTTCGAGACGAGCACAACAAATGCTTTCCCTTCTTTCTTTGCGGTGATTATCATTGCGGTTCATGAGATCATATTTAAGGAACATAGAAAAATCGCCGATTACGCTGCAGTTAGAAAGGCTATTACGAATCTTAACGGGCGAATTTCTACGGGTAGGAAATCAACCTCATCTGAAGAAAGAAGAATTAGTGTAAATACAATCAAGACGTTGATAAACCCGTTCTGCGTAGACATGGGGGCAGAACGGCCAGCATTTGGCGGGCACGCCACTGCTGATATCGACTCTGTGATTCGACGCTCCGAGATTGAGCTTTATAACTATGAATTGAAACAAGGTATGCTTTCGCTAGCTGATGACCGTCATGTCGATGAAAATCTGGTCCAGAAGGTCGTTAAGACCATCTGCGCTATTGCTAATAACGGTGCAGGCCAGCTTGGAAAACTCATCCTTGGCGTTACTGATAAAGTCGCAGACTCTGAACGGGTACTAAAGCTTGATGGCGTTCAGGCAGTCAAAGTGGCCCGGCGCCACGTTGTTGGCGTTGCCAGAGAAGCAAAGCAGCTCGGCATCAGCGTTGAAGATTATTATGCACGTTGGAAATCATATATAAGCGACTCTGACTTATCAGAACCATTGAAAACGTCTGTGCTATCCAATATTGATTACAATACGTATTTCGGACTTGGCGTAATTGTGATTACAGTCCCACCGCAAAAAGAGTTATCTTATTATGGTGGCGATGTTTATTGGCGGGATGGAGATGAGACGAAGCAAGCAGAAGATGCAAGGCGCGTTGCATCTTTAGCTAAACGGTTTTAACTAGCGGCCATCGTTAACACTTTATAAGAGGTTTATACGAATAGAGCGCGCGGCTTCGAGATGCTATGGCGGAGCATGATTCTTCGGCATACCGGCTCATCTCAGTGGCCTCGCAACGGTTGAAATGAGTTGGAAGCTGACGACTAGGAGCGTCCGCTTCTGGCCGCTATCTGCCGATTGCGAAAGGCAGGAGTCGACCAAAAGTGAACACTCTATCACAAGTGTCTACTAGACCTAAAGATGACCATAGCTATGGCCGTGCGCTCAACTCCGGGAGACCCATAATCCCTCAGTCACCTTTTTAAGCAAAATCAGTAATTGATGTCTCTGGTCCGTCACGCAGTCCCACCACACCAAGGTAGAGGCAGATGGGGACAGTTTTACGGTATGCCGGGCCTTGCACGTCAAAAGCAAGCCACGCAGCAGATAATGCCCACATCCATGGGCCTAGAGCATTGAGCCACGGATTACGCTTGACGATCTCTTGTACGAGAGCCTTAGCAGCTTCACGACCAATGATCTGGGCAATAATGCTGATAATGATGACTTCAATGATTCCCAAAGCAACCTTGGGGCCGAGAATCTGGAAAATGATGGGGAGGATAGCGACTTTCCCATTACTTTTCAGATGTTCCATAATCATCTCTCGGTCAACATCTTCAATACCCATTTCCTTAAAAGCTTTGGCAAGTTCTTCGGGCGACTTACTCAGAAGTTCTTTCTCGACGACTGCCACGACAAGTTTTTCCAGTCGTGACTCAACCGAGCCACCCAGCTTAATTTTGACTTTAGCTTTGGCGCATACATCAGCAACCAACTCATTTGCAGAAACACCGCCATCGCTATCGAAAAGCGATCGTGCGAGATAGGCCAAATCTGATGAGCCAAAATAACGAATTTGCTTATCCAGCAGCGCAATCAATTCTTCTTTCACTTCGCCACAACTCCCAGCCTTAGCAAGCAATTCCTTGCGCAGCGAATCATTAGTGAGCGATATATAGTTATCTAGAATACTGGAAACGTAGTTAAGGTCTTCTATTTTGCATTTGCGCAATACAGCTTTCATCGGCCGTTCATCCATTGAGCTAGGGGGCGATTCAATTCACGTTATCGGCTAACGACAGCAAACCATTAGCTTAACTGTTAAATTTTTAGTCTCGGTCTGCGTATCGTACTCTCGCTCGCGGTAGCTAGCTACTCGATCACGGATGCTGTGAATCGACTCATATTTTTTATAGTAGTGAACGACCGTTTTTGACCCAAAAAAGCTGCTGATGACGAATAGCAACGATTGACCAGCGGCGGATGCGTAATTCATCTAGGCACTCATGTCCTGATGCGTAAAGCGCTAGTTCTTCGACGTCGACGCTGCTGATTGCAGTTTGCTAATCATTGGTAACATAAAATCGCTTTCGATGAGTGTGAATCCGCAGAGGGTGACGGAGCCTGTCTCTTTTTAGTAAGTTGCTTCTTGAATTGCCAGCTGACTGTGAGTTCCCAAAGTTTCACGAGAAGGCTACAAGTGATGTGAAACATTAGCCAGAATGCATAGATGCAAGGGCCGCTGTAGCAGTTGCTAGCAGAGAGTTTGCCGTGAGCCATTTCGTGCCTCAACATAGGCCAACCCTTTAGATTGAAAAGCAGATGGAACATGTAAGTTATCTCCTTGCCAAAAACCTGATCTAATTCATACTTACGACTTGAGTAAATTTTACTAAGAGACTGATCTTCCTGCGTAAGGTCGACATTTAGCTTTGCTGCTCTGGTGCCCCGGATAGCAAGCAAGTATCGGAGAGAGTTTTTCAATTGAGGAATGAGTGCGTGAACAGCAGAAACCATGTCCCCTTTAATCATTCAAGCGAACCCAGTGCAAAAAATTGCCTCGCGCCCTGGCGGTACGAAAGCACTGTAGTAAGCGAGTGACTCAAAATGTCTCTCGTGGATGCACTCGTACTAAGTCATGGTGATGCATGTAGGCTTAATTAAGGCTTCGATTTCAACATGATAGTGGAGCCCGACTTCTGAGAGGGCTTCATGATCGAACCACTCTTCAGAAGGCTTACCCCCGAAACCAGCTGATAGTGATTGAGCAATCACCTTTCCTTGCTGGTCGGAATAACTTTTCCCATGCTAAAAGACAGTAAGTATTTACTTTTCTTTTGGAAGAATTTCTAAATCCGACTCGTATTGATAGAGCAAGCCTCCAGTGAAGAACAGGTTCACGGCATCGAGATAGGAAGTAGGTGCAGTCTTCGTCATTCCGTGAAGTTTTCTATTTGTGTACCAGCAACTGTCTGTGACACGTGCACAAAGCAATGGATGATCGATGTAGTCTGTGACTTGCATTAAATCGTCCTGCTGCTGACCTATGTAATCACTCGGTATTAATGAACTCCGACGATCCATGATCATTTGAGGGCCAAATGTGCCAGTCCTACTGGGATTGAAGTGGTAACTGCAAGTGACAGAAAGCACGCTGTAGGCGCGTCCTGCAGCAGCATCTCCTAACTCTTTAGCAACATGCGCCGTCCGTTGGAATATTTCCTGCAACGTATGGAAGTGGAGGGTGTTCGTAATGAAAAGGATTGACGGAAGATTGTCGTATTTAAAGTCATCAACGGTCGCCACGTCCATCATGGCTTGGTTTTTCTTCTGTTTCTGATGACCCACGTTCAGATCCTCTGTGATTCACAGTTTGATTCAACTTAGCGGAAATCGCGGAGGTGACCACGAGCCATTCGACGGCCTCTTTAAAATCTATCGGCAATAGCAATCAGTGCGTACACTAAAGAGCCCAGATGGCCGTCGTAGGCTTCTGAGCGAAACAGTCAGCAAAAGGTCGACTGTTGGCTATCACCCCCCACTGCAATCGACCCATTTCAGCCGGCCGGCAGAATTTGAAATCGACGGGGCCTAGGCATTATCGACTTTATAGATGCGGGCTGGCAAAAAGCGTGTGAATATGGAATGCGTCGACAAGCGCCCAAAGTAGCAGCTACGCCATGGTTCTACTATTCCTATCTGCAACGCTGTGCTACCGCCACTTCACACCTAATCTAAAAGAAAGTCTAATGAACGGTTTCTTGGAGAGATACCTGGAATCCCTTCAATCAATGTATCCATTGGATTATCTGGATGGCTGTAGATTAAATGCTGGCCATTGGTGAATGCATCGATCAAAATGGGTTTCTCTGACCTGTAAAATAGCGCTCCTTTTGAATAAACCTGTATCGCATGATTACAGTTCTGTACTTCTTCATCAGACAAAACAAAGGTAGAAAGCCTAGGCTCAGGACTGTAAGAAGTTGGCCTGCTAATAATTACGCTGATCATTGGGGTAATGGGAGCGATTATCTTAGGACTATGAGGAGGATTTACAGAGCCCGCCACGTTATCAAAAAGCCCATCTCCATATATGAATTCTTTTCCAGATGAAAATAAAACACAGAACTTAGCACGCGACCCAATACTGTCCGAAATTATCCGTTGTGACTGCCGCATGTTTAGACCAATAAGCGCATTTCTCTCATGCGAAGGAAGTTTCCCGCGGAGGTTCTCTGCGACAGAAACAGCCGCCTCCCTATTTCTTGGGCTGCGGACGGCCAAGGAAACTACACACTCAGTCAAAGTTTTTAGCTGATCATCAGTGCTGGGCTGAGGCACAAAGCGAGCCCGTAACTCACGGCCAAGCATTTTCTTTATTTGGAGATTATTTAACCAAGTTATGACCGATGGGAAGGTACTATCCGCCAAATCAAACTCACGCTCGAAACTAGTATCCCAAGGCGTGCTGTCTGCGGGGTTCCGGCCGAGCTTGATGTGATGCCCGTTTCCAATCATGCCGAGCTGTGCAGGCGGAACACGTATCGATGTCCCGTCGGGAGTTATTCGATGCACAAACCCTTTAGAATCAGCCCAATGTTTAGATACGCATCTTGGCCACCAATGGTGCCGCTCGGATTTCAGTCTCATCATCTAGATACCTGCCTCAAGGAACTGTTCGTTTTTCATTATGATAGAAAGTCATCTTCATTCCGATGATTGCGATGAGCGGCCACACCATCGGCCTCGTCTCAAAGCATAACCCTTTCCTTAATCTTAGTGCTCAGTTTGAACCTATACGCATATCGGCGCTTATGGGGATCTGACTGGCAACCGTACCTGCAGATCAGGAAGTCTCTGTGCCTACCCGGCGAAGCATTCGAAATACCAGCTTGGCTGACAGTTCTTGACCGATTCTGTTAAAAACAGTTGGTCGTGGTTTTCACGGCAGAAAAGCACGGGCTTGAGATTGAAATCTTTACGTTGAGCAGAAGACCCCGTTCTCATATTTCGCGTAGCGGCGCGCAAAAAGGCGTTTTCATCGTTCAGTGCCCAGGCAATCTTGATGAAGCGACTTTTCCAACAGAATCGCCCGACAGCGGTCGGTCGCCATTCAAACCCAAGCGGAGGCGCCTGTAATCCGACGCAATCCAGTAGATATTACACGGCAATTTAGAACATATCAGTCCTCGCCAAGCAGCATCCGGCGAAGAAAGCCACACAGGCCTTCTAAATCAATGCGGTTGAGCGTTTCGAAATTCTCTCAGCGTAGCTCACTGAATGGCAACGCCTGTGCGGCTGTGCGAACTGAGGTAAAAGGTGGGACATGACTTGCTGGCGCCGTAATTGCAGTTTCCATCATTTTTGAGAATCCATGTGCAGGTGCGACTCCTGTCATCGGGCGCCGGTGGTTGTGCATCATATTGGTATTCAAACCGCGCGCACCGCGGCTTTAGTTACGTGAGGGAATCAACCTCAGGCCCGACTCAAGGCCCGTTTCTCGGGAAAGCATCGCGTCATTGTCTTGGTGATGGACTCGCGAGGGTAGACGCTCCGACATCGCATCACGCCATGACGATTACTTGAGCCCCCCTCCTTCATCTCCATATCGATAAAACGCAAAGCCCAGTCCTCAAGCCATCCGCCTCAGAGACAAATTCATCTGTCCCATCAAATCTCTCTGTTCTCTCAGAGAGAGCACCAGCCGTGCGATGGATCGGCTGCTCTCTACCTCGGACAGGGACAGCCCCGTTACGTAGAGCTGGATATCACCTGACTCGGGGTGGAGAAGCTTCACCGAGAAGGTTTCATTGGGCGCGACGACGCACTCGCACTTTGAAGGCAGAAAAGCTGTTTCAAGAACTCGCTGAATATCGGGTTTTGAAAACATGGTGCGTCCTCTGGAAGGGGCCAAATCGTGTTGTGAAGTGTAGACGAGTTTCAGGCGAATAGGTTTCCGACCTGCGCAACGGATACACGCGGCGCGGGGGGCTTTTTGTGGCGGCTGCCTGGGGCTGTTTTTGCCTGATCAAGGCAACTGCCCACAACGCATCACGCTCTCTGGTCTAAAGTACCCTCTTCTGAACTCCCCGAGCCTCGACCGACATGAATGAACGCGCACGTGAACTGGCGTCTCGTCTGATTCGCAATTTCAATGAGGCCCCCCTCGCACATGAAGTTCGTGAACCGCTCTATGAAAGCTCGGCAGCCCGCCTGGGCACTGGCACGGCCGCGCAAAAGCTGGGGGCCTCGATTGATGTCGTGGCGCCGGGCAAGCGCTCCTGCCCTTATCATTTTCATCATGTGCAGGAAGAGATGTTCGTGATCGTCGAGGGTGAAGGCAGTTTGCGTGTTGCGGGCGAGATGCTGCCGATCAGGACAGGGGACGTCTTGTTTATCCCCGCGGGTGCCGATTATCCGCACCAGATAATCAATACCTCGCAGGCGCCGCTGAAATACCTGTCGATCAGCACGCGGGAGACGCCCGAAGTGTGTGAATACCCGGACTCGGGCAAGTACCAGGCGATGGTTTCGGTTCAAGGGACCCGGGTGTTTACCGCCAACCAGCGGACCACGGAAAACCTCGATTACTGGGACGGCGAGCCGTGATTTGAATTGTTTGTAAATTGTATCCGGCAGTTCACGCTTTTTTCACGTTCGCGGGTTTATTGTTAACTCAATTCCCAGCAAGACCTTAAGCCCGCTACCCCCCATCGCGGGCTTTTCTTTGTCTGCGATTTGAGCATGCAGCGTTTGGCATGGGTCAAGAGACATCAGGGACACGACTGTTCAAGCAAGCGTCGGGCAGACAGGGAACATCATGCAGAAAACGATTTCCAAGCCCTACCTCCCGGATGAAACCCGTCAATCATGAAAAACACCCTGAAAAAACTGCTCCTCGCCGTTGCGTGTCTGGCGGCTGCTCCCGTGTTCGCTGCGTGTCAGATGACGCCAGTGGAGTACGACATGCCTTCGCAACGCCTGGACGAGGCCTTGCAGCAACTGGCCCATCGATCCGGCTGCCCGGTGAAGGTCGACCTGGGCGCGGACAGCAGCAGAAAGGTCAAGAAATTCAAGGGCACCTTCACCCCGGATCAGGCGTTGTGGCTGGTCTTGAAAAAAACCGGGCTGGAAGGTTATGTCGAAAATGACGGGCTCACGGTTGATCGTCGCGGCCAGGATTTTGTAAACCAGCGAGCAACAGAGCTACGCACGGCTATCGATAAGGCTGGCACACGGATGGAGGCCAGAAAGAAGAAGCGCTTCCTTCATCAACTGGACACCATCGAGTCCGGCGCGAAGAAGGTGGTCCTTGAACAGAGCTTTGTCAGCGCAGCCGAGATGGCGAGTTACAAGCGTGACTTCGACGAACTGTCGAGCCAGATACCGGCCAGCAAGTGATCCCGCGATAATTGCGCTAACATTTACCCCTTTTGAGCGAAAGGCCGAACGCGCTGTGGATGACCGATGAAAAAAACCGCATTACTCCTGCTGGCACTGGCACTGGCCCTGCCTGCGCTTGCTCATGGCGCGGGCGATGCGGAGGCCGGGAAAGCCGTGTTCACCCGCCTCTGCTCGGGCTGTCACAAGATCGGCCCCTCTGCACGCAGCGCATTCGGCCCGCCGCTCAACGGCATCATTGGTCGTCAGGCGGGGCAACAGGAAGGCTACGTGTACACGGACGCGATGAAGAACTCGGGGCTGGTCTGGACGCGTGAAGAGTTGCGCACGTATATCAAGGACCCGAGCGAAGCTGTCCCCGGCACACGCATGAAGCTGTGGTGGATGGGTAGCGATGAGCGGATGGAAGATCTGTTGGAATACCTGGACGCCAACAAGTAGTACGAGGGGGTAAAGCGAGGTCCGGATATAAATCGCCCCCGGTACTCACCGAGGGCAATCTGTCAGTTACTTGTCCGGTGTGTAAGGCGGGTAATCATCCTTACTGCCGTTCTCGGTGGCGGGAGTTTTCGCAGGCTCGGTAGGGTCGATCTGCGGGTCTTTTGCGTTCGGCGACTTCTCGTCGAAACCCGGATCATTCTTGTGGTGTTTGCTGCTGCCTGGCTGAGTGCCGGTCATATGCGCCTCCGTTTTTAAATTCAGGACCTGATATTCAGAGAGCCTGCGGCCACAGCCGTGCGATGTGTCTGACGAACGGGCCTGGCAGAGGGATATGGCAGCGACAAAGAGCAAGTGGTAGCCTTGCGCCATGCTCGCGTCCAGTAGGGATAACACAATGAAAAGGCTTTCAATAACGCTGTCGGTGTTCGCTTTGCTGGTCAGCGGCGCAGCGTACGGCGAGATCTTCAAATGCACATCACCCCAGGGCAAGGTGAGTTATGCATCGATCCCGTGTGATGAAAGCGCGCAAAGCGCACTGCAACGAAAAGGCCCAGCCTATATGCGGCACGCAGACGAACCGCTGGACTACGTTCACAAGACCAACCTCAAGGCGACCGAATACCTGAAGGTCGGCGGTCGCACTCGCGTGCAGGTGATCGAGACCGAGCGCTACAAGGCTTTCCAGCGAAACCGCCCGCCTCCCCCGAACATTCCCTCGCAGTGCCAAAGCCCGCTTTACGACAGTCAGTGTTTCGATCCGTCGGGTGGAATGTCCTCGAAAAAACAGGCGGCGTTTCGGGACGCCGCTCGATAACTTACAGAGCGGTTTTTACATCGGCGCGCACTTCGCTGATCTGAATTTCGGGGATAAGGTCGGTGTAGTTGATGATATCGGCATTGATCTGCTTTGAATGCGGCCCCATGCCGGCTTCAAAGTCTTCAATGGAATCGCAGTAAATGTGGCACATGCCGATATACACAGGGTCGGAGCCTGGTGTGGCTCCGCCTATGCCGCGGTCCACGCTGTAGCCCTTGCAGTACTTGCCCATCAGTTCCTGTACCAGCGGCATGTGTTTGTCACGATAGTAATCGTGGTCGAAACGGGCACCCTCTTCATACGCATACAGCACGCTGATTTTGATCATAACGACAGGTTCCTGTTCAAGTGGTCGATAAATTCGTGCGGACAGCCGCTTGCAAGTGCTGACATCAAAAGCCACCTCCCTCACAATCACGCGGTCTTGCCAGACTATTCAAAGAGACAGCCTGGCTATCGAAACGTTTGAGGCAAAACTACATGAATACACTTGAGTGGAACGAGGCCGCGCTGGCGAAATACCTTGCGACCCATCCGACCCTGAAGGATGAAATCAGCGCCTTGAGCCCCAAGGAGCAACAGCAGCAAGTGCAATGGGCGTTCGAAGACGAGGCCGAGAGCCAGGGTATCGAGACTTGGGAGTTGGCCTTGGAGCTGATTGCCGAGTCGCCCGAACAGTTGCAGAGCATGCGCCTTGAAGCACACCGCCAGGTTGCCGAAGCGCTGGGGATGGAGTGGGAAGAATATTGCGGATTCAACGATATCCAGCCATGACGCGGCGCGCAGTCGGCGCTAAATCAGCCATTGATCGGCACACCATTCAGTGACCCGGCAGTCAGCGCTTTACCTGTTCCTTAGGGATGAGTAACGTCTGCTCACTTCAATAAAGGAATCACGTCATGAGTGATCTGGTCTCGTACCATCTGGACGACGGTGTCGCCACGCTGACCCTGAACAACGGCAAGGTCAATGCCATTTCCCCGGACGTGATCGTTGCGTTCAACGCGGCGCTGGATCAGGCCGAAAAGGACCGGGCCATCGTTATTCTCACCGGCCAGCCGGGCATTCTGTCGGGCGGTTACGACCTCAAGGTCATGACCTCCAGCGCCGAGGCCGCGATCGAGCTGGTCGCACAAGGCTCGACGCTGGCGCGGCGCATGCTGTCGCACCCCTTCCCGATCATCGTCGCCTGCCCCGGCCACGCGGTTGCCAAGGGTGCCTTCCTGCTGCTGTCTGCCGATTATCGAATCGGTGTCACCGGACCGTTCAGTATCGGCCTGAACGAGGTGCAGATCGGCATGACCATGCACCATGCCGGTATCGAACTGGCGCGCGATCGGCTGCGCAAATCGGCGTTCAATCGCTCAGTGATCAACGCCGAGATGTTCGACCCTGAAGCAGCGATGGCCGCCGGTTTCCTCGACCGGGTGGTCAGCGTCGAGGAGCTGCAGAGCACCGCGCTGGCCGTCGCCGGGCAGTTGAAGAAGATCAATATGAGCGCGCACAAGAAGACCAAACTCAAGGTCAGAAAGGCCTTGCTCGACACGCTGGAGGCGGCGATCGAACAGGATCGGCAGCACATGCTCTGATCCTCAACCAAAGCCCGTGTCAACGGGCTTTCGTTTATCGGCGAACTCATACGCGTTTGATCAATCTGATCAGCGACCGCGCATGTTTTTGCGCCACTGACAAATTGAAGAAGCGATAGCGCCATGGGCCGAGTTGTTGCAGCAGCGGTGTACAGCAAGGGCAAAAAAGTCCGTGATATTACCCTCGATGAGGGCGCTGCCTGGGCAGCCAAGCCCGATCATTTCGTCTGGATAGGACTGGAACAGCCCACCAACGCGGAGCTGACCAGCCTCAAGGAGCAGTTCAATCTGCATGAGCTGGCCCTTGAAGACGCGCTGGAGGTGCATAGCCGTCCGAAGCTGGAAACCTTTGGCGATGCGCTGTTCATCGTGACTTACGCGCCCGTGCGCGACAACGGCAAGCTGCTGTTCATCGAGACTCATATCTTCGCCGGCAAGGGCTATATCATCACCTCGCGCAACGGCCACTCCAAGTCTTACGGGCTGGTGCGTCAGCGCTGCGAGGCCAGACCACTGCTGCTGGAGCACGGCGAAGACTTCGTGCTCTACGCGCTTCTGGACTTCGTGACCGAGAACTATCAGCCGGTGACCGAAGCCATCCACGCCGAGCTTGAGCAACTGGAGCAGAGCGTCATTGGTGGTTCGTTGCGCGAGTCCGACATCCAGCACATCCACGCCCTGCGCCGCGACCTGTTACGCATGCGCCGCTATGTGGCACCGATGGTGGAAGTGGGCGAAGAATTGCAGAGACTGAGTTTTCCGTTTATCGACAAGAACATGCGCCCCTACTTTCGCGATGTCGAAATTCACGTCAAGCGCCAGATGGAAGACCTGGGCAACCTGTGTGACATCGCCAGCCAGACAATCGAAATAGGCCTGCTGCTGGAGTCGTCGCGGCAAAGCATCGTGCAGCGCAAGTTCGCCGGATGGGCAGCGATTCTGGCGTTCCCGACCGCCATTGCCGGCATCTACGGCATGAATTTCGAGAACATGCCTGAACTCAAGTGGGAATACGGCTACTTCATCGTGCTGGGCGTCATTCTGGGCGGGTGTACGGCGCTATTCGCCAGCTTCAAGCGCTCCGGCTGGCTATAACCCCGCCACTGCAATCTCATTCAAACAGTCCGGCGAACGCATGACGATGAGCCATGCGCTGGGTCAGACGGACTGTTTTTCCGGCTTGTGCGCCACAAAGCGCATCATCCACTCCGCCACGGTCGCGCCATGATGATCGTGGTCCAGGCTGGCGACACCCTGCTGGTAAATCTGCTCGCCCAGCGCTTCCTGACGAAGGTCAAGCAAGGTGCGGGAAAAGTCATGGATGAACTCGGGATGCCCCTGGAAGCACAGCACCTGATCATTGATATGGTAGGCGGCAAACGGGCAGAACTCGCTGGACGCAAGCACCGTCGCGTTCTCGGGCAGCGCGGTAACCTGATCCTGATGGCTGATCAGCAGCGTGAGACTGTCCATCGCCGGCGTCATCCACGGCCTGGCGGGGGCCAGTTGATAATGGTGAATGCCGACGCCCCACCCCTGCACCGCACGCTCGGTCCTGCCGCCCAGCAGCAAGGCCAGTAACTGGTGACCGAAGCAGATGCCCAGCAGTTTTTCGCCGCGCTGATACAGCTCCAGCAGGTAGACCTTCAAGGTCTGAATCCACGGGTCGGTGCCAAATGAGTCGGCCTTGCTGCCGGTCACCAGGTAAGCATCGAACTGCTCGTCTGCAGGTGGATAGTCCCCTTGCACCACGTTGTAGACCGTCAGCTCTGCGGCGATGGGCTGACGAGCGAAGAGTAATTCGAACATCCGCCCATACCCATGATATTGCTCGACCAGTTCAGGCCGCAGATTGTCGGTTTCCAGAATACAGATGCGTAAAGACATAAAAGGGACCCTGAAGCAGTATTGAGGCAATAGCGCACCGGCAGAGCCTGCCTTGAAGACCTCGGCAAATCAAGCTGCACCCCGGCCCGTTTCAGACGTTTATTCCATGTAGGAAAATTCTGTCCCGGACGAACGGTGCAAAGCTGACGGCCACTGACGAAGCGTCTAGAAAAGGCCTGTGCATTCAGCGCCGCACCCGGTAATAACGTTCGCTTCTAGATAAACACAGTTAGATTCCCAACAGTTCTAAGCTGAACGGCACCTCGGCTCTATGGTTATATCTGTAACAGGAGACGCGCAAAATCCTTTCAGCGCTCGGGCCAGCGGTCGAATGACCGGACCCACCTGTTCAATGCGCAACCTTGCCAGCAGTCGATTATCTGTTTTGCAGATCGGGCCTGCTTCTGTCGCTCAGGAATAACAACAAAAGGCGGTCAGCCATGTTCAAGTACAAACACTCCAAAGTACGTCAGGCGGGATTGATCCTCTTCACCACTGCGCTGTTATTGATCGTGCCTAACCTGAATCGATTGTTTGGCTGATCCACGCGCTTTCGATCAACGTTCAACTGTGCCACTCTTTCCCTTCGCACTGAGGGAGGTTGAATGTATGCGCCAATGGATTGCTGTTTGTGCACTTGTCAGCAGTTTCGCAGCACACGCGGGGATGGTCGATCAGGCTGCGGCCGTGGCAGCGCTGAAGGAAGGCAAGCTGGCGATGGATGTGCGTAGTCAGACCGACTATGACGCAGGCACGGTACTGAACGCCGTGCGCGTCGATGACCGACGGCTGGTCAATCAGATGAAACAGGTGCTCAACGACCGCAATGCGGTGTTCGTGATTTTCAGCAGCACGGACAGCAAGGCCGACAAGGCTCAGGACCAGCTCAGGGCTGCGGGCTACTTCAGCGTCATCAATGGCGGCAACTATGAAGAGCTGCACAACGCACTCTACGACATCACCGACGACCCCGCCGAATAAGCAATGGCCGGGCAGTTGAGCCCGGCCATTTCATGATGCACAGCCCGTTACGGTTTACTGATGCTGCGTCTGGACCTGCACGCGGGTTTTCACTTTCGGCGTGCCGGTCATGGGCGACACCACGACCTTGGCGTGCATATGCTCGGATCCGCCGCCGCGCCGCATGCCGCGCACCGGACAGGCGTCCAGATAGTCCAGGCCTACCGCCAGTTTCAAATGACGCTCGGGGATGGCCAGCTGATTGGTGACATCGAAACTGTACCAGGCGTCGTCTATCCAGGCCTCGGCCCAGGCGTGGCTGGACAGGTGTTCGCTGTCTTCGCTGCACAGATAACCGGAGACATAACGAGCCGGCACCCCAAGGCTGCGGGCACAGGCCAGAAACGCGTGGGTATGGTCCTGACACACGCCCGAGCGCCCGGCGAAAGCCTGCGCGGCACTGGTGTCCACTTCGGTTGCGCCCTGGGTGTAGGTCATGTGCTGGTTGAGCGCCTGCATCAGGTCGATCAACCCCGTGCGGTCAGCGCGCTTGCGGCACTCCATGGCCGCAAAACTGCGAATCGCCTCGTCAGGCTCGGTCAGTCGGGTCACACGCAAGAACGGCAATGCCGACTGGCTTTCGTGCTCGGCCTCGCGGGTCTCGTCGATTTCCACCTGCCCGCGCGCGCCGATGATGATCGATTCGTGCGGCTCTTCCAGGCTCAGAACATGCAAGATATTGCCAAAGGGGTCGATCTGCGCACGCACCGGACGTGGCAACGTCAGCTGCCAGCTGAGCACTTGCTGACGCTCACTGTCGTGAGGTGTCAGGCGCAGATACTGGATACTCGAGCGCACCTGGTCATCGTAGTGATAGGTGGTCTCATGGCTTATCGAAAGTCTCATGCAGCCTCCAGATACGAAGTGTGAATGGCATCACCCAGTTGAGCCAGCATCGGAATGAATTCGTTCAACCACTCGTGCAGGCCTTCAGCCAGAATCTCGTCGATGCTGGTATAACGCAATCTGGCGTCCATCTCGGCCGCCATGCGCTGTGCGGGTCGACCGTTGACGCCCGGCAGGCTGGCCAGAATGACGTCCATCTCCTCCAGGCACGCGCGCAGCGAGCGCGGAATATCGGCACGCAGCAGCAACAGTTCGGCAACCTGACGCGCGCCTGGCGCATCCCGATAGACCTCAGTGTAAGCCTCGAAGGAGGACAGTGCGCGCAGCAAGGCGCTCCACTGGTAATACCCGGCCGCCGAGTTGTCTGCCGCAGCGTTGGCCTGTGGCCCACGCAATTCAAGCATTTCATAACGGGCATCGAGCATGCGCATGGTGTTGTCGGCGCGCTCGATGAACGTGCCCAGACGGATGAAGCGGAACGCATCGTTACGCATGATGGTGCCATAGGTCGCGCCACGGAACAGGTGCGAACGCTCCTTGACCCACTCGCAGAAACGGCTCATGCCGTAGCGGGTCAGGCCCTGCTGGGCGATGCCGCGAATCTCCAGCCAGGTGGAGTTGATGTTCTCCCACATGTCTGCGGTGATACGCCCGCGCACCGCGTGCGCACTGGCCCTCGCTGCGCCCAGGCAGCTGTAGATGCTCGCCGGGTTGGTGGCGTCCAGAGCAAAGAAGTGCAGCATGCGTTCGGCGTGCAGCTCGCCATGACGCTCGATATAGGTTTCCAGCGTTCCGGTGATCAGCAACGGCATGGCTATTTCATCCAGCCCGTCGCCCCGCCCGTCCTGCGGCATCAGCGACAGCGAATAGCTCACGTCCAGCATGCGGGCGAGGTTCTCCGCTCGCTCCAGGTAACGCGACATCCAGAAAAGATCAGAGGCAGTTCTACTTAACATTGGCAGGCATCCTTAATCCTCGACCACCCAGGTGTCTTTGGTTCCGCCACCCTGTGACGAATTGACCACCAGTGAGCCTTCACGCAAGGCGACTCGGGTAAGCCCGCCAGGCACAACACGGGTTTCACGACCGGACAGAACAAACGGGCGCAAATCGATATGTCGCGGGGCGATGCCGTTCTCGACAAAGGTCGGACAGGTCGACAGGCACAAGGTGGGTTGGGCGATGTACGCATGCGGCTTGGCCTTGAGGCGTGCCCGGAAGGCTTCGATCTCGGCGGCGGTCGCTGCGGGGCCGACCAGCATGCCGTAGCCACCGGAGCCCTGGGTTTCCTTGACGACCAGATCGCCGAGGTTGGCCAGCACATGGGACAGCTCTTCCGGCTTGCGGCACTGCCAGGTCGGCACGTTCTTGAGAATCGGCTCTTCGTCCAGATAGAAACGAATCATGTCGGTGACATAGGGGTAAACCGACTTGTCATCCGCGACGCCGGTACCGATGGCATTGGCCAGCACCACGTTGCCGGATCGATAGGCAGACAGCAGCCCAGGGACGCCCAGCATCGAATCAGGATTGAAGGCCAGCGGATCGAGGAATGCGTCATCAAGACGACGATAGATCACGTCAACGGCTTTCGGGCCGTCGGTGGTGCGCATGAACACGCGGTCATCGCGGACAAACAGATCGGCACCTTCCACCAGTTCAACGCCCATCTCGCGAGCCAGAAACGCATGCTCGAAAAAGGCGCTGTTGAAGCGGCCAGGCGTCAGCACCACGACACTCGGGTTGTCCAGATGGCTGGAACTCTTGAGCGTGTCGAGCAACAGGTTCGGGTAGTGGTCGATCGGCGCAATGCGCTGCGCGGAAAACAGCTCCGGGAACAGGCGCATCATCATCTTGCGGTCTTCGAGCATGTAGCTCACGCCGCTCGGGGTGCGCAGATTGTCTTCCAGCACGTAATAGGTGCCGTCACCGTCGCGCACCAGATCGACGCCGGAAATATGCGAGTACAGATCGCGGTGCAGATTCAGGCCCTGCATTGCCAACTGGTACTGCTCGTTGGCCAGCACCTGTTCGGCGGGAATTATCCCGGCCTTGATAATCCGCTGGTCGTGATACAGATCAGCCAGAAACATGTTCAGCGCCTTGACGCGCTGAATGCAGCCACGCTCGACAACCCGCCATTCGCTGGCCGGGATGCTGCGCGGGATGGTATCGAAAGGGATAAGCCGCTCGGTGCCCTGCTCATCACCATAGAGTGTGAACGTGATCCCGGCACGGTGAAACAGCAGATCGGCTTCGCGCCTGCGTTGAGCCAAAAGTTCGGGAGGCGTATCACCCAGCCAGCGGGCGAACTCCCGATAGTGCGGACGGACTACGCCGCCCGCATCGTACATCTCGTCATAAAAGGTGCGGATCATGCCGTACTCCTTGTCACCATGGACACCAAGACCATCGCAAAGCCCGTGCCACCGGCATAAACGCTTTGATTTCAAAAGGTTAGGTAAACACTCGACGCTCTACGCACCATTCCTGTGCACTAAACGCCCAAGCCAATTCTTTCACGCCTCATTCGGAAGCGTCATTCAACCGTGAAATCTATGATCAGCATAGTCAGAGTTGATTTCCGCCAACGACATTAGTTCGCCACACTCCACAGCAACCGAGCAAACAGGGCACCACAAGCCGTTTTTGCCGCCACCGATATTTTGTCCAGCACGCCAAAAATGCCTGCGGATTTTAAACAGACTTCCCTTTGTGCCACTCGTTTGAGTGGCTTTTTTTTGACCACTGTTCATGAACAAGCACCAGAAACACAACCGGCCGATCCGGAAAGTATCCCGAATCAGCCGGTGGTGTGTTACCTGACAATCCGCAGCCATCAAGCGTGCAGTCTTCTGATCTCCTGAGTAACGCCCCATCCCTCGACTTCGCCGTCCATAGGTGAAATGACCGTCTGGAAGTCCTGCTCGAAGTCACCAATGCCGTCATAGGTCGCATACATGACTTTGCTCAATTGCAGGTGCCAATGGCCGTCATCACGTACGTTTACCTGAGTGTTGAGGGATTCGCCGCGAAATTGCTCTGCGGCCTGCCGTGCCCGTTCCTCGTCCGGGAAGATGGCGTAGAACTCGATGGGATAGATTCGCGCGAAGTCAAAACCGCCTTCTTTCATGCGGCGCAGTACGTTACTGCTGATGTCCTCTTGATAGGCTGTGCTCATGAAACGTCCTCCTATGCAACGATAGATAGAGTTTCAACTCTTCCAGAGCGACCGCCGAGTCTTCGGCGGGCGCCTCACGACAGATAATCCGACGCGGGGAATCAAGCATGTAGCTGACCGGACCAGCCTTGGCGCCGGTCGGGTATCGAGATGTCAGAGGCTGCCTGAACAGCCTCATCTGCAGAGTAGCCCCATCGTGGGCCGGATGCCAAGTGGTTGCCACGAAAAGGTTTTTGATCAACGCAGATCAGGCGACTTTTCTGTAATGGAAATGATCTGCACACTGTTATGGTCCTTGAGCGTCTTCACGGTAGGATCATCAGTACGCCCATCAAGGTCATTGAGATCCAGCTCATCAGTCACTGGATACAGGCCCTTGCGCAGTAGACGTGCAACTTGCTCATCACTGGGATGCTGTTCAAAATCGGCCTCAAGGTGCTGCCGCACACCATCCTTGTCCAGATACACAATGGTCCACTGTTTCATCAATGCCTCCCATACGAAGCCAGGCACTCTGGCTTATGTGATCTGGACCTTTCAGTCCACGTATTCGTTCAACCGATTACGCCGCAGGGCCAGCCATGCCGGGCAAAAAAAAGACCCTCGCAGTCAATGCCGAGGGCCCTTGTCGCTTGACTGATCCGACTCGCCGGTCGCCCGGACGAGTCGGTTGTCATCAGTTGCGGTTCTTGCTGGCTTCTACACCTGCCGTGTTATCCAGAAGGCTCTTGGTGGCCGTCTGCAGGAAGCTTTCCAGCTTGCGCTTGAGCTCCTGCGTGTCAGGCGCATCAGGCACTTCTTCGGCATGCGGCTTGGCGCCAAGGGTGTAGGTCAATAGCTTGGCAGGCATCTCGGTCGGCTCGATCAGGATACGGTTGCCGCTGATGATAGCGACCACCTGCTCACTGCCCGACGGCTTGATCACACCGAAGCCCTTGTCACCCTCAGGCAGGTTCAGCAGATCGCGGCCCCAGCACTGGTTGCGGTTCAGGCCACCCAGACGTCCCATGATGGTCGGCACGACGTCGACCTGCGTACCCACGATGCTGCTGCGCTGGCCGAACTTCTCCTGCACACCAGGGCCGATCAACAGCAGAGGCACGTTGAAACGGCCCAGGTCCATTTCGGTCAGTTGCTTGTCGTTACCGAAACCATGGTCGCCCAGCACCACGAACAGCGTGTTCTTGTAGTAAGGCTCTTTTTTGGCCTTCTCGAAGAACTGGCCCAGCGCCCAGTCGGCATAACGCATGGCGGTCAAATGCTCGTCCAGCGAGCCGTGTCCGGTGACGCGCTCGACCGGCAAAGGATCCGGCAGCGCATACGGCGTGTGGTTGGACAGGGTCTGCAGCAAGGCATAAAACGGCTTGCCGTCCTGACGGGCCTTGAGCTCCTGTGCGCCACGGTCGAACATGTCCTGGTCGGAAACGCCCCAGGTCGGATCGGAAAACACCGGGTTGACGAAGTCTTCACGGCCGACGAAGTTGGTCATGCCCTGGTTGCTGAAGAAACCCGACTGGTTGTCCCAGGCAAAGTTGCCGTTATAGACGTAGACATCGTCGTAGTTGCGACCTGTACTCAGCAATTGCGGAAGACCCGACAGCTTGTGGCTGCCTTCCGGCGTCTGCATCAGGTACTCGAAGCCCGGCAGGTTCGGGAAGCACGCCATGGTGGCGAACATGCCCTGGTGGGTGTGGGTACCGTTGGAGAAGAAGTGATCGAACAACAGGCCTTCCTTGGACAACTTGTCGAAGTACGGCGTGATGTTGGCATCGTTGCCCAGGGCGCCCACCGAGTGACCGGCGAAGCTTTCCATCAGGATCACGACCACGTTGCGGATCGGCAAGGTGTTCTCTGCCGGCGGCGTGAAGTCGCGGCGCACAGCGGCAATATCCGGCTCGACCAGCTTGTCGTTCGGCGTCAGCAGCATGTCGCGCACGGTCTGCTGGGCCTCGTTCTGTGGCAGCGTGGCTTTCCAGATGTTGTCGCGATCTTCGGACATACGGCTCTTGGCCGCAGTGATCAGCGTCAGTGTGCCATTCAGGCCCAACTGGTTGGCGAAGTTGGAGTCAGTGGTGTAAGCGTCACCCCAGCGCAGCGGCGGGCCCTGGCGCAGAGTGCCACGGATGCAGACCACCATGACCAGCAACACCAGCACGAACACACCGGCGCGCACATACCAAGGCGCAACGGAACGAGTGGCCTCCGGGCTGGTTTTTGCCGCGACACGTGGACGGGTTGCACGGTCAATCCCCTTGAACACCAGGCTCAGCAGCCAGGTCACCACGGCCCATGCCAGCAGGTAACGGACCACCGGGAAACCGTACCAGAGCATGCTCAGAACAGTCTTCGGGTCTTCCTTGACGTATTGAAACACCAGGCCGTTCAGGCGCTGGTGAAACTCACGGTAGAAGTCCATTTCCATCAAGCCGAAGAACAGCGTGATGCTGCCGACCAGCGTCAGCCAGAAACGGAAGAACCCGCGTGCCGCCATGGCGCGGGCGCTGAACAGCGACAGCACCAGCGGAATGAGCAGGTACACGGTCAGGCGCAGGTCGAAGCGCGTGCCGTTGAACAGTGCTTCAAGGAACGTCGAGGCAGGCGTGTCGCCAATCATCTCGCGGTTGTAGACCAGCAGACCGATGCGCAACAGCGTGTACATCACCATCAGGGCGAAGCCGCTGAGCAGGATGTAAGCCAGATGCGATTTGACAGTGGGGTTTTGCAGGCGGGCTTGCCGATGAATCTGGGCGTCCGTTTTGGCCATGGTTGTCAGGATCCGGTGGATTCAGGGGTAGGTTCAGAGTGCAGAGCCGCCCTCCTCTTGAGGGAGACGGCGCGCGACAGGGCGCAGATATTACTTGATTGCGGGTCGCCAGGGGCCAGGTCAGCCCATGAAGACGCGTGCCTGTTCAGCTTCGCGCGCAATTTTGTGACAGATCGTGTGAAATTTCTGTCGCGAATTAAGCGCTTATAAAGCCTCACAGGCCACGCTCGAGAAAATCCGGCTCGAGGAGCCGGACCGACTCATCAGTCGTTGCTGGCCTTGCCTACGGCCTGCAGGACGTACTGCGGCAAGGCGAACGCACCGATGTGGACTTCTGGATTGTAATAACGCGTAACAATACCGCTGCCCGAGAAACGCTGACGCAGGGTTTCCAGCGGCAGTTTGCGATAGCTCTTGTTGGTTGAGCCCCAGGCGAAGGTCATTGCTCCGCCGATGTAAGTAGGGATCGCAGCGTGATAGAAATGCCAGTCGGCAAACAGACCGTTCATGCGCCCGGCCGTGGTCTGCACACCGCTCAACTGCATGAAAGGCGTGCCGTTCTGGGTGACCAGAATCCCGCCTTCGTTGAGGCAGCGATGGCAGGCCTGATAAAAGTTTTCCGAGAACAGGACTTCACCCGGGCCGATCGGATCGGTGGAGTCGGAGATGATCACGTCGAACTTCTCTTCGGTGGTCGCGACGAAGCGCATGCCATCATCGATGACCAGGTTCAGACGTGAATCGTCGAAGGCACCGCTGGAATGATTGGGCAGATATTCCTTGCACATCTCGACCACGGTCGCATCAATCTCGACCATGGTGATGTGTTCAACGCTCATGTGCTTGGCGACTTCACGCAGCATGCCGCCGTCGCCGCCGCCGATGATCAGCACACGCTTGGCTGCACCGTGTGCCAGAATCGGCACATGGGTGAGCATTTCGTGGTAGATGAATTCGTCCGCTTCGGTGGTCTGAATGACGCCGTCCAGCGCCATGACACGGCCCATGCGCGGGTTCTGGAAGATCACCAGGTGCTGGTGATCGGTACGTACTTCGTGAAGCATTTTTTCCATACGAAAGCGTTGGCCGTAGCCTTCGTATAACGTTTCCTGATAATCGCTCATGGGTAAGCTCCCGCTGGGTACTGATGACAGGACGGCCGACCGCCCGCAACAAAGGCGCGCATTCTACGTCGAGGAACATGACAGGTCGAACCTCTGTGCAGCTTAGCGTGTCACTGCCGCCGCGAATGCCCCGCGCATAAAACGAAAAACGCCTGATTACCCAGGGTAATCAAGCGTTGTTTGCCCAGCGTGTGGACGTATCACATGCGTACGTTGCCACGCGGCCCGAGGATTGCCCAGATGATCAGGCCCACCACAGGAAGCAGTACGATCAGCAATACCCAGAGGATTTTCTTGCCCGTCTCGGCACCGCTTTTCAAGACGTTGATGATGGCCCAGATATCGAGCGCCAGAATGATCAAGCCGACCAGGCCGTTGAAGCTAGAACCCATGGTGTTGCCCCTAAATTGAATGCTTACCCTCCTAGGATAGTAGCGCCGTTCGGGGGTTCCGTTGAACCAACCTTATATTCTCGGGCTCCCAGACGGGGTCGACTTTGTATTTCAGTCACCATTGCTTCTCCCCCTTTACACAGGTAGCCCTATCAATGCCTACGCCCGCATCATCCCGAACGCCCTGGGCGGCCTGGTTAAACCAGCTTCAGGGCAGCCCGCTGGTAAGCCTGGGCTTCGCCCTCGCCCTGCTGATCGTCGTCGGCCTCGGTGGCATCAGTCTTTACAACGCCTTCTATGGCACCAGTCAGGTCAACTTCAATCACGCCTTGCTGGGCGGTATCGCGGGCTTTCTGGCGACGGCGCTGGGCGCAGTGATGGCGGTTGCCCTGCGCAACGTCTCACAACGCGTTCAGGACATCATGCTAGGGTTTGCCGCCGGGATGATGCTGGCGGCCAGCTCGTTCTCGCTGATTCTTCCAGGCCTGGAAGCCGCCCGGGACATTACCGACAGCGGGCCGTGGGCCGCTGCGACGGTTGTCGCCGGTCTGGGATTGGGTGTGCTGCTGATGCTGGGGCTGGACAAGTTCACCCCGCACGAGCATGAAAGCGTAGGCCGCCAGGGACCTCATTCGGAACGGATCAGCCGGGTGTGGCTGTTCGTGCTGGCGATCACCTTGCATAACCTGCCCGAGGGCATGGCGATTGGCGTCAGTTTCGCCAGCGGCGACATGAACGTCGGCCTGCCATTGACCACCGCCATCGCCATTCAGGACATTCCCGAAGGTCTGGCCATTGCGCTGGCCCTGCGTGCGACCGGCCTGTCGGCCTTCAAAGCAATGCTGGTGGCCATCGGTTCCGGCCTCATGGAGCCACTGGGCTCACTGGTAGGCCTGGGTATCTCCAGCGGCTTTGCCATCGCCTATCCGCTGAGCATGGGGCTGGCAGCAGGCGCGATGATTTTCGTGGTGTCCCATGAAGTCATCCCGGAAACCCACCGCAATGGCCATCAGACCTCGGCAACCCTGGGCCTGATGGGCGGCTTTGCGGTGATGATGTTTCTCGATACGGCGCTGGGTTAACCGCGCAATGCTTGCAGTGCAGGTGCGGCATGGATGCCGGCCGATGCTGCCAGCTCGACTACGCGCGCTTCGTCACGGCCGTACACCAGCACCGCTTGCAACTCGTCATCCAGTGGCTGGCTGAAGTTCATCAGCACATAGCCGCCCATCTCCTTGTTCATGCTGTTCAACTGAATCTGAATGCGATTGAGCGCAACCAGCGGCTCGACCTTGGCCAGCTGCCTGGGCTTGATGTTGAAGGTCACGTCCTTGCCAAACGACTGAACGATCTGCTCGAACAGGTCCATGTAGCTGTCGGCCTGGAACAGAACGGTTTCCGGCAGACTGCCCACCACGACCCACTCGCCCAGCGGGATCGGGAATGTATCGTCGTAGTTGATATCAGGGTTGGCAGCCAGAAATGCCTGCGGATCGGCATACGCCTGCGCGGCTTCATCGGCGATATGCACGATTTCATCGTCGCCCATGCAGCCGGAGCTGACTTTGCTGATTAATTCGACCAGTGAGTCTTTCATGGGGGCGATCCTGATAGCGGGCAAAAAAAGAGGCGCGAAGGATAACGGTAAATCCATCGCGCCTCTATGTGTTCATGCCTTGCTGTCAGTGCACTCGCTGTCAGGACCGGGCTGCCTGCACGCCCATTCTGGTCAATTGCTCGATGGTGACGGTCGCGCCCATTGCCTGAGCGGCGCCCAGTGCAGTGATGCCCTTGGCGTCGGTGGCATGCGGGTCCGCGCCCTGACTGATCAGGTAATCGACTATTTCGTTTCGATTGAACATCGCCGCCATCATCAGTGCGGTACGGCCATCAGCAGAGGCACCGTCTATATCGGCACCCGCCTCGACCAGCAACCTGACCACTGCCAGATCGCCCTTGAACGCTGCGCCGGCGATGGGGCTCTGACCGTTATCGTTGCGGATTTCAGGATCAGCCTTGTGGTTCAGCAGCACACGGACCGCATCCGCATGGCAGTGATAGCTGGCCAGCATCAGCAGCGTATCGCCCTTGTGGTTGCGCAGATCTGCCGGCAGGCCCTTTTCAAGCAGACGCTCGAGCATGACTGCATTTCCTTGGCGAGCCACATCGAATACCTGCTCGGCGAACTCGGCAGCTTCGTCTTCAGTCATGGTTTTCGAAGCGCTGATATCTGTATCGGTCATTCACTACTCCTTGGCGCACGGTACTCCGGGTATGCGTTGACCCGGCATCGATAAACACACTGACCTCAACTATCGCTAGCTGTTCGATCAGCATCGATCCGGATGCGCAATGCCTGCTCTTGATCGCCAGAAGCTATGCAATCCCCCTTCTGCCCGATCCCCATCGTGCAAGAAACGGCAAAATGCAGGGCGCACGACGAGTGCTCATGCAAAATGCACGAAGCCTGAAAATAGAGGATATTTCAAGTTATTGATTTTAAAGGATTTAATTTAAGAGAAAGTCTGGCACAGACACTGCAATAGTACTTGCAAGCTTGTTATCCCATGAGCAATGGAGCCGCCTCACATGACTTTTATTCAAGAAAAATTCGCTTCCGTATTCTCCGACTACACAGTAACCACTCAGCCGCGTCCTGATGGTGGTGTTCTGTTGTCACTGCGTACCCAGGATGGTAAGCAGATCCGTCGCTCAGTCTCTTATGCTCAGCTGCACACTCCGGTTCAACTGGAATGGGTAATCAGCGCCATCCGCCGTGACCTGGCTGCACAAGCCAGCGAGCTGCCAGCTATCTCGATGCTGCAAAGCCAGCACCGTTTTGATCTGCCGACGTACCACACACGTTGATTTTGCCCGCCACCCTCTGGGGTGGCACCCGCTATACGCTCTCTCATCCCTTGTTTGCCGCGATTACACTTTGTTCTCGCGGCTTTTTTTTGCCTGCGTTTTGTCGACACGCTACCTGATCAGACCACGACAAAGTGCTTCGCCCACCGCCTGCGCCCTGTTGGCAACGCCCAGCTTGGAGTAGATGGTTTTGAGGTGGTACTTCACCGTTGACTCCGACACGTCGCGAATCATCGAGATCTCCCAGGCCGTTTTCCCGTCTCTGGCCCACTGCAATACTTCCAGCTCGCGATGGGTCAGACCGCGTGAACAGAACTTCAGACCTCGCGCGACACTGTGCAGTACCGGCATGAGACTGCTCATGAGGTACTTTTGTTCAGCGCTGATGGGCCGCTCCACTTCGCCCAGGGTACACACCGATGTCACGCTGTCGGCACCACGGCAATGATTGGTGTAGCCATAGGAGATGGCCGGAAGCAGTTCACAGGCGTCGACGAGCTCGTCATAAAAGGCGGATACCGGGTATTGCCTGAACGCCTCCTGCCAGTTAAGGAAGCCCAGTTGATTGCGATAACAACGGATCACCGGGTCTTGCGTGATCAAATCGTGCTGGCGGTAGGCATCGCCCCAGGCATCGTCGACGTTGGAGGTGATGAACGTCAGCAACACCGGGCCCTTGAACTGAAAGAACATCGCGCGCTCGCTGTTGCATTCGCGCCGTAACCATTCGAGTGCATTTTCGATGGCGGTCTGCCCATCGAGCTCGCTAATCGTGCTCACCATCTGCTGTATCAATAAGTCCCTGGTCGCGCTTTCTGTCATGGCACTGCCCATCGCTGCCGCTCCTTCTTCGCCCGGGAATCGGTACAGGTGTTGTCCGTGACCCAGTGACGATGGCGCAGAACTTACACGAATAATCACGTTGAAAAACGGCGAACAGAACAAACAGATTCAACGCACTTTCAACCAGGCAACAGCTCACTCGAAAGCAGGAAACGTCCTACAAAAGTAGTGTGTGAGCCTTGCGGCAGGCAGGTTTCAATGCAGCGGCATCAGGACGATGCCGCGCACAGCAGCCGGGAGTCTTCTAGAAAGAGGCTGGGTCGATAAGCGCAAAACTGGCTACGTGCCGGTGCCCGGCAAGCGCCCCGCCATCACGCGCAAGACCACAGGTGGCCATGCCGGCGGCCTGTGCAGCATCGAGTTCTTCGACGATATCCGACAGGAACAGAATGTCCTCGGCAGGACAATCCATTGCCTGGGCGATCGTGCGATAGGACTGCGCTTCGCGCTTGGGGCCGGAAGTCGTATCGAAGTAACCGCTGAACAGGCCGGACAGATCGCCCGCCTCGGAACAGCCGAAAATCAATTGCTGAGCCTGAATCGAGCCCGAGGAATAAACGTAAAGTCGGTAGCCTTGTTGATGCCAGTGTTTCAGAGCATCGACAGCATCCGGATAAACATGGCCCTTGAGCTGTCCGGCGTTATAGCCCTGCTCCCAGACCATCCCCTGCAGAGCCTTGAGCGGTGTGGCCTTGCGGTCCTCGGCGATCCATTCCAGCAATATTGCAATGACGCGCTCGACATCGGCGTCCGGCTCACCGGCCAGGTCGCGCACCGCCTGCAACTGCTGCGCCACGGCCGCTTGCTCGGCATTTTCGCGAACGAATGCGGGCAGGTGCTTTCTGGCGAACGGGAACAACACGTCGAACACGAAACTCACTGCACTGGTGGTGCCTTCGATATCCGTGAGGATAGCTTTGATGGGCATCAGAATGGGGCTCCTGTCAGTCTTCCAGCCGTGGAAAACGGCCGGCAATGTCTTCACCGGTAAAGTTTGCTACCCAGCCTTCCGGATTATTGAACAGGCGGATAGCAATGAAGTGCGGGTTTTCGCCCATATCGAACCAGTGCCGCGTGCCGGCCGGTACGGAAATCAGGTCGTTCTTTTCGCACAGCACGGCGTACACATAGTCGTCGATGTGCAAGGTAAACAAGCCCCGCCCGGCAACGAAAAAGCGCACCTCGTCTTCGCCGTGGCGGTGCTCTTCAAGAAACTTGGCGCGCAATTCGGCTTTTTGCGGGTGATCGCTGTTGAGGCTGATGACGTCCACGGTGACATAACCGCGTTCGTTCATCAGCGTGTCGATCTGGGTACGATAGGCGCTGATCACCTCTTCCTGACTGGCACCGGGAGTGATCGGCGTGGCGGCCTCCCAGCGGTCGAACGCCACGCCATGCTCGGCCAGCGTCGACGCGATGTCTTCCAGATGGGTCAGAACCTTGTTGGGCATATCAGGGCTTGAAACGTGATAAACGGACAGGCTGCTCATGCGTGAATCCTCGGTTTGGTGCAACGCCCTCCGGCTTTTACAGGCCGGTCAGGCTTACAGGCTGGTTTGGCAAGACGTTGTCAGCGGTTCAAGACCGCACGCATTTTCAGTTCGCACTCGAACAGGAACTCGAACGCTTCGATCTGGCGCAAGGCATCGCTCATTTTCGCCCCCCAGGTGTAGAGACCATGACCGCGGATCAGGTAGCCAGCGCACTCGGGATGGGTGTCCAGCCAAGGCTGCACCTTTGCCGCGAGACGGGCAATGTCCTGATCGTTGTCGAAAATCGGCACCACGACCTGCGACTCATGAGTGACCACGCCGCTAAAGGCCTTTTGCAGCTCGTAATCCTCGAACACCAGATGATCGGCCGTGGTCAGCCTCGACAACACCGTCGCGTTCACCGAGTGGGTGTGCAACACCGCGCCGACCTGCGGCCTGCAGCTGTATAACTGGGTATGCAGCAAGGTTTCGGCAGACGGCTTTTTACCCGGCTCAAGGCTGTTGCCAGCCAGATCGGTGGCCAGCACATCGTCAGGGCCCAACTGGCCCTTGTGCTTGCCGGACACGGTCAACAGCGCCTCACTGGCAGAAAGGCGCGCGGAGTAATTGCTGCTGGTGGCAGGCGACCAGCCACGGCCGTACAGAAAACGCCCGGCCTCGATGATTTCCAGGCTCAATTGTTCGCGGCTCATACACCTTCCTCTTTCTTGGGTGTGACAATCATGACGGCAGCAGCAAACGCTGCAAGGCTGGCAATGGCAAAGGTCCAGGCCGGCCCCAGCGCGTTCCAGCTGTAACCGGAATACAGAGCGCCCAACGCCCCGCCGACCCCGGACAAGGCGGCATAAAGCGCTTGCCCCTGACCTTGCTGACGCGGACCGAAGCTACTTTGCACGAAATGAATGGCAGCGGCGTGAAAGCTGCCGAACGTGGCGGCGTGCATCACCTGCGCAATCAGCAGCGCGGTGAGGTGATCGGCGAACAGACCCAGCAGCAGCCAGCGCAATGCGGCCAGCAGGAAGCTGGCGAACAGTACCTGGCGCACGGTAAAGCGCTGCAGAACCCGGCTCATGACCATGAACATCAGCACTTCAGCCACCACGCCGACCGCCCATAGCAGGCCGATCAGGCCGCGGCTGTAACCGAGTTCTTCGAGGTGCAGGGTCAAAAAGGTGTAATAAGGGCCATGGCTGAGCACCATCAGCGCGACACTGAGGTAGAACGCCCATACACCGGGTCGCGCCAGTTGCCTGAGAAAGCCGCCCGCCCCGGTTTCGCGGCTCGACGGTGCGGGATGCGCATTCGGCACCCACCAGCTGCTGACAACGATACCCGACATGATCGCCAGCGCGATGTAGGGGAACAGGTCCAGGCTGAACCATTCGAATACCCGCCCCAGCACCACGACGGCCAGAATGAAACCGATCGAGCCCCACAGGCGGATCTGGCTGTAACGCGAGGTCTGGCCTTGCAGGTGTGCGAGGGTGATGACTTCGAACTGCGGCAGGACGGCGTGCCAGAAGAACGCATAGAGCGCCATGACCATCGCCAGCCAGGCATAGCTTTTTTCGACCAGGATCAGCGAAAACGCCAGCAGCGTGCAGATGGCGCCAGACCGCACAATGGTCAGACGCCAACCGGTGTGATCACCCAGCCACCCCCAGAGATTGGGCGCGACGCAGCGCATCAGCATGGGAATGGCGACCAGCTCGCCGATCCGTGCGCTGGAAAAACCCAGATGATGCAGGTAAAGAGCCATGAAAGGCGCCGACAGGCCCAGCAAGGCGAAATAGCATACGTAGAACCCGGACAGCCGCCAGTAAGGCAGCTGCCCGCCGGCAGGTTGCGCCACGCTAGCAGTCCGCAACCGCGACGGCGTGCATTACACCTGCCCCAGCACAGGTGTGTTGACGCTGACGTCGGCGTTCTGACCGCGGTGACGCAACAAGTGATCGAGCAGAACGATGGCCATCATTGCCTCGGCAATCGGCGTGGCACGGATGCCGACACACGGGTCATGCCGACCCTTGGTGATGACGTCGGCGGCGTTGCCATCGACATCGATCGAACGTCCTGGCGTGGTGATGCTTGAGGTCGGCTTGAGCGCCAGATGCGCGATGATCGGCTGGCCGGAGGAAATGCCGCCGAGAATGCCGCCCGCGTGATTGGACAGGAAACCCTGTGGCGTCATTTCGTCGCGGTGCTCGGTGCCGCGCTGGGCAACACAGTCGAAACCGGCACCGATTTCCACACCCTTGACCGCGTTGATGCTCATCAGCGCGTGGGCCAGCTCAGCATCCAGACGATCGAAGATCGGCTCGCCGAGACCCGGCATCACGCCTTCTGCGACCACGGTGATTTTCGCACCGACCGAGTCCTGATCACGTCGCAGCTGGTCCATGTAGGCTTCCAGTTCCGGCACCTTGTCAGGGTCGGGGCAGAAAAACGCGTTGTCTTCTACCGAATCCCAGGTCTTGAACGGGATCTGGATCGGGCCCAGCTGGCTCATGTAGCCGCGAATGACGATGCCCTGGCTTGCCAGATACTTCTTGGCAATGGCCCCCGCAGCCACACGCATGGCGGTTTCCCTTGCCGAACTGCGTCCGCCACCCCGGTAGTCGCGGATGCCGTACTTGTGGTGATAGGTGTAATCGGCGTGGGCCGGGCGGAACAGGTCTTTGATCGCCGAATAGTCCTTGGATTTCTGATCGGTGTTGCGGATCAGCAGGCCGATGGAGGCGCCGGTGGTCTTGCCCTCGAAGACACCCGAGAGAATCTCGACCTCATCGGCCTCCTGACGCTGCGTGGTGTGGCGGCTGGTGCCCGGCTTGCGCCGGTCCAGGTCGCGCTGCAGGTCTTGCAGGTCCAGCTCCAGCCCCGGCGGGCAGCCGTCGACGATAGCGACCAGCGCCGGGCCGTGGCTTTCGCCGGCGGTGGTGACAGTGAACAGCTTGCCGAAAGTGTTGCCGGACATGCGGGCGCTCCGAAAAATCAGCCAAAAAACCAGATCGTTAAACCAAGCGCGCCAGTATACGCAGGCTCGCGGTTCAGTTCATCCTCGAACCTTCTGTCACCGCGTGCGTCCAAGCGTGACTCCCCCAATGATGGCCTTGCGATGTTATCCGGTATTTCCCTGCTTCGAGTTCCCAACGCGCTGCGTCTGCTGGCCCTGCCGATAACCCTGATCCTGAGCCTGACCGCCGCAACCGCCAGCGCTGCGGCGCCCAGCACGGTGCAGCGACCGATAAGCGTGGACACCGAAAACGGCAAGCTGTACGGCACGCTGCTCATGCCGCGTTCCGACAAACCGGTGCCGGTGGTGCTGATCGTCGCCGGTTCCGGCCCCACTGACCGCGACGGCAACAACCCGGAAGGCGGACGCAACGACAGCATGAAACGTCTGGCGGTGATCCTGGCCAGCAACAATATCGCCAGCGTGCGCTACGACAAACGCGGCGTCGCGGCCAGCAAGGCGGTCACGCCGGATGAACGCAACCTGAGCGTCGAGCGCTACGTGGCCGATGTGCAACTCTGGGCCAGAGCGCTGAAAGCCAACCCGCGCCTTGGCCAGTTGATTCTGTTGGGCCACAGCGAAGGCGCGCTGGTGGCGACGCTGGCGGCTGAAAAGGTAGGTGCAGCGGCACTGATTTCCGTGGCCGGCACCGGGCGACCGGTGGATCAGGTGCTGCGCGAACAGTTTCAGGAGCGCCTGCCACCGGACCTGCTGCAGCGCAGCGATCAGTTGCTCGACGAACTCAAGGCCGGCAAGACAGATGACAACGTGCCCGCCGAGCTGGAAGTGGTCTTCCGCCCCAGTGTCCAGCCGTACCTGATCTCGCTGTTCCGCCAGGACCCGGCGGCGGCTTTCGGTGCCTTGCACATTCCGGCTCTGATCGTTCAGGGTCGCAACGACATTCAGGTCGGTGTGGGTGACGCGCTGCTGTTGCAGAAAGCCAAACCGGATGCCCAACTGGCCTTGATCGACGGTATGAATCATGTGCTGCGCATCGTCCCGGACGATTTGCAGCAACAATTGCTCTCCTACCGCAATCCGACCCAGCCGCTGGCCAGTGAAGTGACCGAGCGGATCCTGAGCTTCATCAAGGCACTGCCCAACCCGGAAAAAAGATCGGCAGCGCGTTAGTCAAAAGTCCTTCAGTCCTGGCGAATCTGGCCGATAGCAATGTGCTGGCCCTGTGTTCCGGCACCTTAGTGTTTCGGCACCTTTATGCCCCGGCAAACGTGCTGCGGGGCAAGGCCCAGGAAAGGACACCCTTATGACAGACGCAAATACCATGACTGAAACCCTCGCAGAACCGGCCAGCGCAGAAGTCGCAGTGCCGGTGCCACCGCAGCCGTGGGAAGACGTTCTGCCCGAAAGCTTTCAGATGCTGCGTCTGTCGCCACTGCCCACCGACCGCGCGACCGGCGGCCGCCCTCTGCGCTTCGTACAGTTCGGCCGTGCCGAGCGGCACAGCAAGGCTTTGAGCCTGCTGCGCATCACGGTGCAATTGCCAGGTCAGCGGGTCCGCAAGGAACAGAACCATCTGGATATCTGGGCCGACCACGAAAAACGCATGGTGCGCTTCGGTCCCGAGTCAGGCTTGCAGATCGAGCCATGGAACCGTGGCATCGGGCGCTTCATGATTGCTCATGCGGTGCATTGGGCGCAGAAAAGATGGTCTTCCTACAAGATTGAAGGCGTGGCGTTGGCCAGCAAGGACGGTCTGAACGAAGACACACGTCTGCGTCGCGATCACTTTCTGCGCACTCTGGGTTTTGAAGTGACGTATGCCGATGCCCAGCACATGAAAGGCGCGATCAAGGATGTACACGTCGGCAACCTGCACAGCACCTGGAACAACGACAAGGTGCAGATCATCGAGATTCTCGAAGCCTCGCAGATGCTGGAAAAGGCCGAGAAAAATCTGATCGAGCAGGAAGTGACGATTCGCCAGCATGAAGACCGGGTCAGCAAGTACAAGCGTGAAGACAGCGGCCTGCGCTTCACGATTGCCTGCCTGGTGACCTTCGCGGTATTCCAGGCCGGGCTGCTGATCTGGATCGCAACGCACCGATAAAGCCGATAAAAAAGGGAGGCTGATATCAGCCTCCCTTTTGTCTCAGCCTCAGCCGCTTATCGCGGCTGTCGAGCTCAAACCTTCGACAGGAACAGTGCCTGATGGTCGCGGCACTGTTCTGCCGTGAGCATGAACACACCATGCCCGCCCCGCTGGAAGTCCAGCCAGGCGAAATCGACCTCCGGGTACAGTGCCTGCACGTGCACCTGGCTATTGCCGACCTCGACGATCAACAGGCCCTTCTCGTTCAGATGATCGGCGGCCTGGGCGAGCATGCGGCGGACCAGGTTCAGACCATCGCTGCCACAGGCCAGCGCCAGCTCTGGCTCATGCTGATACTCGTCGGGCATGTCGGCAAAGTCTTCGGCGTCCACGTAGGGCGGGTTGGACACGATCAGGTCAAAGCGCTGACCCGGCAGGCCATCGAATCCGTCGCCCTGAACGGTGTAGACGCGATCGTCCATGCCGTGACGCTCGATGTTCTGATTGGCCACTTCCAGTGCGTCATAGGACAGATCGGCCAGGGCCACCTCGGCATCGGGAAAGACCTCGGCGCAGGCGATACCGATGCAACCGGAGCCTGTACACAGATCGAGAATCCGCGCCGGGTCATCGGCCAGCCAGGGGGCGAAACGCTCTTCGATCAGCTCGGCGATGGGCGAACGCGGGATCAACACGCGGTCATCGACAATGAACGACATGCCACAGAACCAGGCCTCGCCCAGCAGATACGGGGTTGGCACACGCTCGTCGATGCGCCGCTTGATCAAGCGTTGCAGGTGGGATATTTCGTCGACTTCCAGACGGCAATCCAGGTAGCTGTCGGCAATTTCCCAAGGCAAGTGCAGCGCCCCCAGCACCAATTGCCGCGCTTCATCCCACGCATTGTCGGTGCCATGACCGAAAAATACGTCTTCCTCGTGAAAGCGGCTGACGGCCCAGCGTATATGGTCGCGCACGGTACGCAGACGGGAAGTGATCATGGACAAACTCCTTGAAAGGCAACGAACTGCTGTAAGACGAGCCTCGGTGAACAGTCTGGTTACGAACAACGTGCATTCTTCGTACCCGATAGGCGGGGAAGTTTCCATGATTCGTCTACCGCCATCAAGGCAAACCGCCAGCCACCCCCTCCTCCAACTGCCCTGCAGGCCATAAAAACCGTGGCCTGCGATGGTTGCCATTCCCAGAACGCTTCAGCCAGAGGACAATGTCGCAAAAGCCCCACACAAAGGAGCCCGTGAATGTCCGATTTAAAGACCATGTTTCAGCTCAGCGGCCGGGTGCATGCGCCCGCCCATCTGAGTAACGCGACGCTGATCATCATCGACGCGCAAAAAGAATACCTCCGCGGCCCGCTGGCCCTGACCGGCGTCAGGGAAGCGATGGCCAACATCGGCCGGCTGGTCGAGAAGGCACGTGCGGTCAAGTGCCCGATCGTTCACATCCGCCATCTGGGCACCGTGGGCGGCCCGTTCGACCCACATGGCGAGCGCGGGGAACTGGTGCCGGAGCTGTTGCCGCAGGGCGATGAACACCTGGTCGAGAAACGCCTGCCCAATGCCTTCAATGGCACCGGACTGCATGAACTGCTGCAGAGTCTGGGGCACCTGGACCTGATCGTCTGCGGCTTCATGAGCCATTCGAGTATCAGCACCACAGTTCGCGCCACCAAGGACTACGGTTATCGCTGCACCCTGATCGACGATGCCTGCGCAACCCGTGACCTGCCGAGCCCGCACGGCGTGGTCAGCGCGGAGATCGTGCACAGAACCGAGATGGCAATCATGGCCGACAACTTCGCCACCCTGGCACTGACCAAAGACCTTGTCTGACGCTACACAGGCGAGGAAACGTGTGACAGCGTTCACATAACCGCCCATCCTTTGCCGTCATGCATCGCCCCGGAGGCGGGAACCACCCCTCCTTCCCCGGGTCAGAGCGCCGATACTCCATTGAGCTGATACCTGTTGAGGAAAAGGCATGAAAACGTCAGATGGTTTCGATGCACGTCGCCTGCGCCCCAGGGGTCAGGGCAACTGGGGCAAACGCATCGGCACGTTGATCGCACTGCTCCTTGTGGTCGCCGGCCTGTTGCTGGCGGTTGCCGGTGCCTCCAGCCTCACGGTTCATCCGCAGATGCTGGGCGAACTCAATGCCAGTCCGGGCGGCGCGGCATTTGTCGCCATTGGCGGATTGCTGGTGCTGTACATCGGCGTCTGGCTGTGGCGCCGCTGCCGTCGTCAGCGCAGTGGCGGCGGCTTGAGCATCTCTTCGCACCTGATGAAAAAACACAACTGACCCTCTCGCCTGAACGGTTAGAATGGCCTCCTTCGCGGAGGCCCCATGCAAGACGACGATTTTTCCCTGTTCAGAAGCGAGACACGCGGCGTCAAGCCGCTCAAGCATGAACACGCCGATGTCGGCAAACCCAAGACCGATCGAAAAATGCTGGCCCGCCTGCGCCAGTCGGCGACTATGCGCACCGACTCGGTGACCGTCGACGGCTTGTCGGATCAATTCGTGATCGACGTCGGCCCTGAAGATGTCCTGAGCTGGTCGCGTGACGGCGTGCAGGAAGGCCAGATGCGCAAGCTCAAACTCGGGCAGATCAGCTTCGAGGGCAGCCTGGACCTGCATGGCATGAGCGTGGAAGTGGCGCGTGAAACGCTATGGGAATTTCTGGCTGAAGCAACCCGCCTGGAAGTACGCTGCGTACGCGTCACCCATGGCAAGGCGGTACGCCTGGACGGCAAGCGACCCATGATCAAGAGCCACGTCAACACCTGGCTGCGTCAGCATCCGCAGGTACTGGGCTTTTGCTCCTGCCTGGCCAAACACGGCGGTGCAGGCGCGGTGTACGTGATCCTCAGGCGCACCATGATGGAAGGGCGCGACGAGTAGAACCCGCCGCGCCCTTCCAGTCAGTCAGACTCGTACGCGGGGCAGCATGCTGCCGCCCCGCTGGTGACTCAGCGACCCGGGCCAGGACCGCCAGGACCAGGACCACCGCCTTCATGGTGCCCGCCACCGCCACCGCCGCCATGTCCACCCGGACCAGGCCAGAACGGCCAGCAACCGGAAACCGACGACAGTACAATCGCGAACAACGCTATTTTTGCTACTCGACTCAACATCCGGGTTTACTCTCTAAAGACAGGCAATGGATTAATGACCTGCCTACTCAGACCGCAATGGACACCGGAAGTGGGTAGCGATCTGGTCGCCAACGTGTAAGCGAGAGGATACAAAAGCTGTAAAAGCGGATTTTTCAGGGCAAACAAGACAACTGCCAGACACAAAAAAGCCATACGACTTTGGACCTGACTCAGACGACTCACTGCCCTGGCATAGCTATCGCAGGCGTTCAGAACCAGACCTTGAATGCAAGCCATGAAAAAACCAGAGCAAATACTGCACCGGATGCAGCAGACACCAGAACGTTTCGTGGTTCATGGGCAGGCATGTTGCGGACCTCGTTGCCCAACTGCTCGAGGTCTTCGCGCATCCGCTTAATGACTTGATCGTGACTCATACTCATCTTCTCTCGAAATGCCGATTCATGCGTTGCGTACACACTTTCGCTTGGTCCAGACTGAATCTCAAGCGCTGCAAGTCGCTGTCCGCTACTGGGTACTGGCTGCCTGGAGCTTGTGGATGAAAGCGGCAGCAGTAACGATTACGGTGATCAACCCACCAGCCGCCACAAATGGATAAAAGCTCGTTTCGCGCTGGAGCTTATTGGTCTCCGCGATCATTTTTCGTGCCTCAGCCACAAACTTGTGAACCTCAGCCTGGAGTTTCTCAAGTTCCAGCTCGTCCTTTTGACTCGGCATCCAACCTCCTATCAGACTCTGGCCTGCATCTCACAAGCCGCCTTCATGAAGTAAGGATACGCTTCACGTCTGCTTTGCAAACGCTTGAAAAAGCTACGGCATATGTCATTCCAGCGCTCCAATCAAGGCAACAGAAACGCATGTCGGAGAGCCCAAGCCAAAACGCATGCTCCCTGCATTCGCTTTTCTGCGACACTGAAAAGCACCGGGCTATAGCGCAACGCCGGGCAAAGTCTAAAAACCGGCGCTGATTGCGAAAGCATTACGAGGCCACGGCAGTACAACTGCGAGCACACCTACGCTACCATGTGCCCAATCGCCGGGATAAACCCCGCATTCATCGCCAATCAACGAGATCCGCAGGTTACGTATGCGAAATCGCCCAACTCCACTGGAGCGGGATCGGCAAACGGGACACCAGCTCGATTGGTAAAAAATCGGTACAGCCCCAAACGTACCGCTCTGAAACCTATACGGAATCACCCTCTGTGACACTGGAACAGAATTACACCGCCATCCTCGGGCAACTGGGCGAGGACGTCTCGCGCGAAGGTCTGCTGGACACCCCCAAGCGCGCCGCCAAGGCCATGCAGTATCTGTGTCGCGGTTACACGCAGACCCTGGAAGAAGTGACCAACGGCGCGCTGTTCAGCTCCGATGCCAGTGAAATGGTGATGGTCAAGGACATCGAGCTGTACTCGCTGTGCGAGCACCATCTGCTGCCGTTCATTGGCAAGGCTCATGTGGCCTACATCCCGCAGGGCAAGGTGCTTGGCTTGTCGAAAGTGGCACGGATCGTCGACATGTATGCCCGTCGTCTGCAGATCCAGGAAAACCTCAGCCGCCAGATCGCCGAGGCCATTCAGCAGGTCACCGGCGCGCTGGGCGTTGCTGTGGTGATCGAAGCCAAGCACATGTGCATGATGATGCGTGGCGTCGAGAAGCAGAACTCGGCCATGATCACCTCGGTGATGCTGGGCGAGTTCCGTGAAAACGCGGCCACCCGCAGTGAGTTTCTCAGCCTGATCAAGTGATCGTTCAGCCTGCGTTCACCTGCCGTGAGGCACGCTGAACGCACGGCTGGGCACGCCACCGCCCGCAAGAGGTATGACCTTGTTCATGAAAGCGTTAAGAGTCGGCCTTGGCCAACTCGTTATCGGCATTGATTTCCTGACTCGCCCGAGCAGGAAAAAACGTGACCCGCAGGCCCAGGCGGCTGTCGCTGAAGCGGCTCAGGACCTGACGCTGTATCAGTTCCATGCCTGCCCGTTCTGCGTGAAGACGCGTCGCGCCCTGCGCCGCCTCAATGTTCCGGTCGCGTTGCGCGATGCGAAAAACAACGAGCTCGATCGCCAGACTCTGCTTAACGAGGGCGGCAGGATCAAAGTGCCTTGCCTGCGTATCGAGGAAGGCGACAAAACTGTGTGGATGTATGAATCCAAGGTGATCATCGACTACCTGAACCAGCGCTTCGGAGCGATCTGACCGCTGTTTGCCCGGCGCCTCTCAGCGCGGGCAACCTTCCTCGCGACAGGCCACATAGGCTTGCAGTTGCTTGAGTCTTACGCGGGTCTGCTCGGCCAGGCATTGCGACTGCAGCAATGGCCAGATAGAGCCTGAGTCCTCGGGCTTGCCCGCCTGATACAGGCAATCGGCATCACGCAGGGCTATCCACTTTCGTTGCGCATCCTTGAGTGCCTGCTTTTTCGCCGGGGTCTTCAGCCACGCCATTTGCGCGTTGTACTGCTTGTTGAGATCGGCATCGAGCGCTGCCTGTTCATTGGCAGCGCAGCGGTTCATGCTGGCCTGATTGGCGTCGCAGTCCTCGGCCTGGGCCGAGCAGCCGATACCCAGCGCAATGAAAGCGCCCAGAAGTACGATTGGAACGCGCATACATTTCCCTTTGTTCAAATGACGGCTGTGTCAGTCCAGCATACCGATATAACCCGGCTGTGCCTTGACCCGATCCAGCCAACGGCGGATCCCGGTATAGGGTGCCAGATCGAAACCGCCCTGATGCGCGACGTGGGTGTAGGCATACAAGGCAATGTCGGCGATGGAAAAGTTCTCGCCGACCAGAAACGGCGTACGGTCGAGCTGCTGTTCCATGACCGCCAGTGCGCGATAGCCGGCCTTCTGCATGGCGCGGTACTCTGTCATGCGTTCGGCCGGCAGGCCCAGATAGAACTGGATGAAACGGGCCACCGCGACCGACGGCTCATGGCTGTATTGTTCGAAGAACTGCCACTGCAGCACCTGGGTGCGCAACCTCGGTTCGCTCGGCAGGTATGAAGAGCCATCAGCCAGAAAGTTGAGAATCGCGTTGGACTCCCACAGGCAAGTGCCGTCTTCCAGCTCCAGCACCGGAATCTTGCCGTTGGGGTTCTTTTCCAGAAACGCCGGGGTCTGGGTTTCGCCGTTGAGAATATCCACCGGCACCCACTCGTACTCGCTGCCCAGCAGGTTAAGCATCAGCTTGACCTTGTAGCAGTTGCCCGAGTTGTAATCGCCATAAACCTTGTACATCAGACTGCTCCCTTGCTGCGTCTATGTTGACGTCTTGAATCAGGCGGCCTGCAGAAGGTGTGCTGCGCGGACCACCGACGCCAGACGTTTTATACCCTCATCGAGCCGTGCAGGGTCGATATGGCTGAAATTGAGCCGCAAGTGACCGTGATTGGCGTCCGGATCGGCAAAGAAAGGTTCGCCCGGCATGAACGCCACATCGTGCGCCAGCGCTGTATCCAGCAAGGTGCGCGTGTCCAGCGGCTGCTTCAGCGTCAACCAGAAGAACAGTCCGCCTTGCGGGCTGTTCCAGGTGGCCAGGTCGGAAAAATGCGTTTGCAAGGCACTCTCGAACGCATCACGACGGCCCCGGTAAAACTCGCACAGCGTTACCAGATGCTCACGATAGTGCTCAGTACCAATCCACTGCAAGGCCTGCCACTGGCCGAGGCGATTGGTATGCAGATCGGCCGACTGCTTCAGACGCAGCAAGTGCGGAAACAGATCGGGGCTGGCGATCAGATAGCCCACTCGCAGGCCCGGCAGCAGCGTCTTGGAAACCGTTCCGGTGTAAATCCAGCTGGCCGTCTTCAGACTGCTGACAATCGGCCTGGCACTGCCGCCGTCAAAGCTCAGCTCACGATACGGCTCGTCCTCAATCAACGTGACACCGAACTCGTCGAGCAAGGCCGCAACGGCATCGCGACTGGCCTGGCTGTAGCGCACCGCCGAGGGGTTCTGGAACGTCGGGATGAGGTAGGCGAACGCTGGCGTGTGCTGCTCCAGACGCTGACGCATGGCAAGCAGGTCCGGGCCTTCGGCCTGCAGCGGCACAGTGATGCAGTCGGCGCCGAACAGCTGAAATATCTGCAGCGCCGCCAGATAGGTGGGCGCCTCGAGAAGAATTTCGGTGCCTTTGTCGATGTACAGCTTGGCCGCCAGGTCCAGTGTCTGCTGAGAACCACTGACCACCATGACCTGACGGGCGTCGCAGTCGATACCCAGGGCGCGAGCATCGGCGGCCAGCGCTTCACGCAACGCAGGTTCGCCCTCGCTCATGCCGTACTGGCCCAGCGCAACAGGCATGTCGGCCCACTCTACTTTGGGCAGCATCGCCTCAGCGGGCAAACCACCGGCGAACGACATCACTTCCGGACGCTGAGCGGCGGCGAGGATCTCGCGAATCAGAGAACTTTTCAGACGGGAAACGCGTTCGGAGAAAGCCATGGCAGTTACCTGTAGCCGAGACAATTGGAAATACGTCAAACTGGTTGACTCAAATTACGACGATCAACCCGGATACGTCAACATGCTTGACCTTAAAAAACCTGCCAATCAAAAAATGGCCATGGAAGCGTTCTTCTTCGGCTATCAGGCATTCACTGCCAAGGCTGATGAAATACTGGCCAGACGCGGCTTCAGTCGCGTGCACCAGCGCATCGTCTTTTTCATTGCCCGCTACCCCGGCCTGAGCGTCAAGGAGCTGCTCACCGTATTGGGCGTCAGCAAACAGGCCCTCAATGCCCCGCTGCGCCAGCTGATCGCCATGAATCTGGTGCACAGCGCGGCCCCCGAGAATGACAAGCGCAAACGGCTGCTGGGCCTCACCGACGAAGGCGCTCTTTTTGAACAGGGCTTGCGCCGCGAACAGGTCAAACTGCTGCAGCGGGTGTTCGCCGAGGCGGGTCAGGATGCCGTGGATGGCTGGCTGACGGTCAATCGGGCGCTGGGCCAGACCCTGCAGTCCGGCGCCTGCCCGGCCGGGGCTGACACCGAGTAAACGCCACGGCTGTAACTGTGCTGGCGTTTACTCGTGTCGCTGTATTGCAAGGCCGAGCGGCCAGGCGTTTAGGCTTGGCGCCCTTTGCTACCTGCCCGTTTCAAGGAACGCCCAGCATGAACCAATCCCTCAAGGTGCCATTGCGCCCGCTGACAGACTCATCGCCGTCGGCGGTGGTGGCCGGTTTCATCGCCATGATGACCGGCTGCACCAGTTCGCTGGTGCTGATGTTCCAGGCGGGCCAGGCGGCAGGGCTGAGCAGCGTGCAGATTTCATCCTGGCTGTGGGCGCTGTTCATGGGCATGGCGGTGTGCAGCATCGGCCTCTCGCTGCGCTACCGCATGCCGATTACCGTGGCGTGGTCGACACCCGGCGCTGCACTGCTGATCACCAGCCTGGGCGGTGTCAGCTACCCGCAGGCCATTGGCGCGTTCATCACCAGCGCGCTGCTGGTGATTCTGTGCGGGGTGACCGGCAGTTTCGAGCGCATCGTGCGGCGTCTGCCAGCCTCGCTGGCCGCGGCCTTGCTGGCAGGGATTCTGTTCCGGATCGGCAGTGAGATCTTTATTGCCGCACAGCACCACACCAGCCTGGTGCTGGGCATGTTTTTCACTTACCTGCTGGTCAAGCGCCTGTCGCCGCGCTACTCGGTGCTGCTCGCGCTGCTGGTCGGCATCGGCATTTCAGGCATGCTGGGGCTGCTGGACTTTGACGGCCTGGCGCTGGAAGTCGCCATGCCGGTCTGGACCACTCCCGAGTTTTCATGGGCGGCAACGGTCAGCATCGGCATCCCGCTGTTCGTGGTGGCCATGACCTCGCAGAACATGCCCGGTGTGGCCGTGTTACGGGCCGACGGCTACTTCCCGCCGACCTCACCACTGATATCGGTGACCGGCTTTGCCTCACTGCTCACGGCACCGTTTGGCTGCCACGGGATCAATCTGGCGGCGATCAGTGCCGCCATCTGTACCGGCCCTCATGCGCATGAGGACAAATCCAAACGCTATACAGCGGCGATCTGGTGCGGGATTTTCTATGCAATAGCCGGCATTTTCGGTGCCACCCTGGCGGGTCTGTTCAGTGCGTTCCCCAAGGAGCTGATGCTCTCGATTGCTGCCCTGGCATTGCTCGGGTCGATCACCAATGGCCTGACTGTTGCCATGGCCGAACCGAGGGAACGCGAACCTGCCTTGATCACTTTCATGGTGACCGCTTCAGGACTGACGCTGTTTTCCATAGGCTCGGCATTCTGGGGCATCGTCGCAGGCTTGCTGACCTTGCTGATCCTCAACGCACGCAAGGCGGACTAGGCCAACCGCCAACAGCGCGGCAGGGACATCAACTACGCGCGGCGGCGGCTACCAGCAGGGTTCCGGCGTCGGCATCGAGTATCGCATGGGTGCCCAGGGGCACTGCCTGATTGGGATCTCCATGCCCTACCGGCAGACCGCCGAGCACCGGGATGCCGAGACTGCCCAGCCGCTCCAGCAGCACGTCCGCGGGGCTGATGGTGCGGCCAGTGTTAGCGGCAGGCGTAAATTCGCCAACTGCGATACCTGCCAGACGCGCAAGGATTCCGCAGTTGCCCAGGTGGGTGAGCATGCGGTCGACCCGGTAGGCGGGTTCGTTGACCTCTTCGATGAGCAGGATCGCGCCGCTCAGATCAGGCATGAACGGCGTACCCACAGAGGTGTCGAGGATGCACAGGTTGCCGCCCAACAGCAGGCCCTGCGCGCTGCCAGCGGTTCTGACCCTGGCCGTTGGCGAGGCCGCATCAGCCTTGAGCAAGACCGGCTCGGTGCTCATCAGCACATGGCGCATACCGCTGACGAACAGGCCACCACGTTCCAGCTGCGAAGCGACCGGTCCATGGATGGTCGCCAGGCGCGCGTGGTTCCACAGCGCACCGTGCAACGCGGTGATGTCAGAAAAGCCAGTCACCAGCTTGGGGTCACAACGCACCGCGTCCATATCCACCTGCTGGACAATCCTTTGCACGCCATAACCACCGCGAGTGCACAGGACCGCGCGGATTTCCGGATCGGCCAGCGCGTCGTTGAGGTCAGCGAGCCGCTCTTCATCGGTCCCCGAATAGAACGAGTAGTTGCCCAGCGCATGCGGATAGACCCGTGGACGCAGCCCCCACCCCTCGAGTACCGCCACCGCAGCCTGGATTTTGCCGGGGTCCACAGGCCCTGCCGGAGATACCAGCGCAACGGCGTCGCCAGCTCGCAGAGCCCGGGGGTGGAGAGTGTTCGAAGAGGTAGCAGGCATCACGGTCGTCCAAGCGTTGATCGAACAAGGAATCTAGAGCACTGAGGGGGGGCGACTCAAGCCATATCCGTCGTCAGCATGTTTCATCCGCAGATCCGTCTGAACGCCAGCGGCTCAACGTACTCCTATCAACCACATGGATCAAACGGCATTCGCTGGGTGATCGCTTCTTGCCCGAATGGCGCGATGAGCGTTTGAATCCATTCTTGAACCCTTTTCAGGAGACCCTGCCATGACCGATCTTTCCAACCGCCAGTTCCTGCTCGCCAAGCGCCCTTCGGGCGATGCGCGCCGTGAAGACTTTACCTATCAGGAAGTCCCGGTCAGCGCACTTGCCGACGGGCAGATTCTGGTCAGGAACAAATACCTGTCACTGGACCCGGCAATGCGTGGCTGGATGAATGACGGCAAATCCTATATTCCAGCCGTAAAGCTGGGCGAAGTGATGCGTGCCCTCGGCGTGGGTGAAGTACTTGAATCGAAAAACCCAAAGTTCGCCGTAGGTGACCACGTCCAGGGCGCTCTGGGCGTGCAGGACTACTTTGCCGGTGAGCCGAAGGGCTTCTACAAGGTGGATACCAGCCTTGCCCCCCTGCCGCTTTATCTATCGGCACTGGGCATGACCGGCATGACTGCGTACCTGGCGCTGCTGGACGTCGGCCAACCGAAAAGCGGTGACACCGTGGTGATTTCCGGTGCGGCTGGTGCTGTCGGCAGCGTGGCCGGGCAAATTGCCAAGCTCAAGGGCTGCCGGGTCGTCGGCATCGCGGGAGGCACGGCAAAATGCCGTCTGCTGACCGAGGAACTAGGCTTTGACGCAGCCATCGACTACAAATCCGAGGACGTCATGGACGGTCTGAAACGCCACTGCCCGGATGGCGTGAACGTGTACTTCGACAACGTCGGTGGCGACATTCTCGACGCGGCTCTCAGCCAGCTGGCGGTCGGCGCGCGCGTAGTGATCTGTGGCGCCATCAGTCAGTACAACAGCACCAAGGCGATCAAAGGCCCGGCCAACTACATGTCGTTGCTGGTCAACCGTGCTCGCATGGAAGGCTTCATCGTACTGGACCACCCGGAGCGCTTTGCAGAAGCGGGTCAGGTCATGGCCGGCTGGATCAAGGAAGGCAAGCTCAAGAGCAAGGAGCACATCGTGGACGGTCTCGAGACGTTCCCGGAAACCTTCCAGATGCTGTTCAGCGGTGAGAATCAGGGCAAGCTGATCCTGAAAGTGGAATAAACCCGCAGGCTTTTCGCAGCGTCACAGCCCTTCTCCGCTAGGCGGGTAATGCGCCGTGACGCTACGCATCCATCCACTCAAGCCAGCTCGGCAACCACCGCCGCCAAGGCCTTCGCCGGGTCAGCCGCCTGGCTGATCGGGCGACCGATGACAAGGTAGTCAGAACCTGCATCCAGTGCCTGACGAGGGGTCAGGATACGACGCTGATCGTCCTGCGCACTGCCCGCCGGGCGGATGCCAGGTGTCACCAGTTGCAATGACGGGTGAGCGGCTTTCAGAGCCTGCGCTTCCAGCGCCGAGCAGACCAGACCATCCATCCCGGCTTTCTCGGCCAGAGCAGCGAGGCGCAGCACCTGCACCTGCGGATCGATGTCCAGACCGATACCGGCCAGGTCTTCACGTTCCATGCTGGTCAGAACGGTCACACCGATCAGCAACGGCTGTGGACCGGTGCGCTGCTCAAGCACTTCCCGGCAGGCCGCCATCATGCGCAAGCCGCCCGAGCAGTGCACATTGACCATCCACACGCCCATCTCGGCCGCCGCCTTGACCGCCATCGCCGTGGTGTTGGGGATGTCGTGGAATTTGAGATCCAGAAATACTTCGAAGCCCCTGTGGCGCAGGGTCTCGACGATGTCGGCCGCGCAACTGGTGAACAGTTCCTTGCCGACTTTGACCCTGCACAGCTTGGGATCGAGCTGATCAGCCAGGCGCAAGGCGGCTTCACGGGTCGGAAAATCCAGGGCGACGATGACAGGAGTCTGGCAGGCGGACATGAGCGTGGTCTCAGGTAAGTCGAAATCGGCGCGCATTGTAGCCGAACCGGCGCACTGGCGGGACCCATAGAACAGCATTTGTCCAGTGGTGGTCGTAAAAAGTCACGATTTCCTGCACCTGCAGCGACCATCGCTACGTTAGCCTGCACCGAATCTGCACAACAGGGTGAATCTGTTCATCCTGACGTTCCACAAACGACCTGTTTTGAAGCAACACGACAATGAACAGTGCACTGGCACGGCCTCTGCAACAGGATGTTTCAACGATTATCGAATCTCAGGGAGATAACAATGAGCACGCAACTCAAGCCGACACTCGGCACGATTCACTTATGGGGGATCGCCGTCGGGCTGGTGATTTCCGGCGAATACTTTGGCTGGAGCTACGGCTGGGGCGTCGCGGGTACGTTGGGCTTTTTGGTAACAGCACTGATGGTTGCCACCATGTACACCTGTTTCATCTTCAGTTTTACCGAGCTCACCACGGCCATCCCGCACGCGGGCGGTCCATTCGCCTACAGCCGTCGCGCCTTTGGCGAAAAAGGCGGACTGATCGCCGGCATGGCCACCCTGATCGAATTCGTCTTTGCGCCACCGGCCATTGCCATGGCGATCGGTGCGTACCTTAACGTGCAATACCCGGGGCTGGACCCCAAGCATGCCGCAGTTGGCGCCTACATCGTATTCATGGCGCTCAACATCGTGGGCGTGAAGCTCGCAGCAACCTTCGAGCTGGTGGTGTGCATTCTGGCCGTCGCCGAATTGCTGGTGTTCATGGGCGTCGTCGCACCTGCATTCAGTTTCAGCAATTTCGCCCTGAACGGCTGGGCCGGTTCACAGACTTTCGGACCCGAAGCCATTGCCGGCATGTTCGCTGCCATCCCCTTCGCCATCTGGTTCTTCCTGGCCATCGAAGGCGCTGCAATGGCCGCCGAAGAAGCCAAGGACCCGAAACGCACCATTCCGAAGGCCTACATCAGTGGCATTCTGACCTTGGTGATACTGGCTATCGGCGTCATGCTGTTCGCCGGTGGCGTGGGCGACTGGCGCACCCTGGCCAACATCAACGATCCGCTGCCGCAGGCCATGAAAGCCGTGGTCGGTGACAGCTCCGGCTGGCTGCACATGCTGGTGTGGATCGGCCTGTTCGGTCTGGTCGCCAGCTTCCACGGGATCATCATGGGCTACTCGCGCCAGTTCTTTGCCCTCGCCCGCGCCGGCTACCTGCCCGCCTCGCTGGCCAGACTCTCGCGCTTCCAGACACCGCACCGGGCAATCATCGCCGGCGGCCTGATCGGCATCGCCGCGATCTACAGCGATGGCCTGATCAACCTGAGCGGCATGACGCTGACCGCTGCGATGATCACCATGGCCGTATTCGGCGCCATCGTCATGTACATCATGAGCATGCTCAGCCTGTTCAAACTGCGCAAGACCGAGCCTGGCCTGGAGCGCACGTTCCGCGCCCCCGGTTATCCGGTAGTGCCCGGCATCGCGCTGGCGCTGGCCGTCGTGTGCCTGGTGGCAATGGCCTGGTTCAACGCACTGATCGGCCTGATTTTCCTGGGCCTGATGGCCATCGGCTTCATCTATTTCAGCCTGACCGCCAAATCGCGCGCCGACGCGCCGACCGACGCGATGCTGACCGGGAAGTAATTGCCAGGCTCTTGGGGTTGCAGGCGAATGCTTTCGTACGCAACCCTTTCAAGGCGCATACACTTGAACCATTGGGCAGCTGTGCTGCTCAAACCGGTATCACAACAAGGAGAGCGCTATGCCCTGGTATGCCTGGTTAATTCTGCTCGTAGCCATTGGCTCGGTCGTCGGCGGTCTGATGATGCTGCGCGACACAGCCAACAAACTGCCCCTCACTGAAGAACAGCTCAAGCGCGTCCACGAGCGCAACGCAGAAATGGATGCCAAGGACGCCAACGACCGTTGAGAGCCTCCGGGTGGCAGGTGCAAAACCTGCCCCTGCTAGTTGCCGGGCATCTCGGCATTCACCGGAAGCACCTTGATATGAAGTGGCTCGAAAATCTTCGCCAACTGCCCATCTGCACGCAACCTTTCCAGTAGCTGTTTGAAGTGTGGCACGTCGATGCTGCCATTCGGGCGCAACAACGCATATTGACGATAGACCTGATCGATACGGTCGGACACCATCAACTGCGCCGCTTCTTCCTTGTTATGCGCCATGAAATCAATCAGGTACGAACGGGTAACAGGCGCAATATCGGCGCGGCCGCGCACCACCATCAGCAAGTTGCTGTCGTGGGAGTACGTGGAGGTAATGGTGAAGTGCTCGCTCAGGTACTTCTGATCGGTATTGAAGTTGGCAAATCCATAATGATAGCCACTGAACAATGCCAGACGTTTGTCAGCCAGAGTGTCGAAGTAATCCTGCCCGCGTCCTTCCACCCGGCGCGCCACATAGACCTCGGCATCCTCGAGCCCCATATCGAGCTGTTCATGGGGAATGTCCTTCCAGCCCCACTCGGGGTTTTCGAAGACTGCAACATCGAAACGCCCTTCCGTGAAATCACGAAAACGCCGAGGCACCGATGTCGGAATCATCACGAATTCATATTCGTCCTGCTCGCCATTGAGTGCCTCGACCAGCCTGGGTAAAAGACCGGCGTCCTCACCTTTTTCAGGGCGCACCATGTAAGGGGGGAAATGCACTGCGGCCACCCGCACGATTTGCGCGGCGAAGACCTGCTGCGTTGCCATCAACGGAATGAAGAGCATGACACCGGTAACGATCCCGCGCGCCACACCGTCAATTAACACTGCAAGTCTTTTCATAAAACACGACATCAATCAAAGCCGTTCAAGCTATGCGGTTTCCGTGATTTAAACAACTGTCAAATCGACGGCGTCAGTGCTCTGCGGTGCGCTTGCAGTATTCGTCCAGGCGAGTGACAGCGGCCCGCGAGGCACCAATGCAATCACCTGTGGTCACTGTAGGGGCAGTTGTAACAACAAGGGTGCCGATGCAAAGCCCAGAGTGTGCGCAACGGGTTAATCTGGCTACGCTGAAGCCATTGACTATCGTAAGGAAGCTTGATGATGCCGCACTGGCTGGTGATTGATCTTGAGGCCACGACCGAAGAAGGTGGATGGCCGGTCGCAGAAATGGAAGTCATCGAGATAGGCGCGACGCTGGTCAACCAGGACGGACGCGAGCTGGACCATTTCGAGCGCTTCGTGCGCCCGGCACGCAGGCCGTTGCTGACCCATTTCTGCCGCGAGCTGACCCATATCAACCAGAGCAGCATCGACAGCGCTGCGCCGCTGACGACGGTGTGGCCGCAGTTCGAGCGCTGGTTGAGCCATCACCGTGCACGCATCGTGGGCTGGGCCAGTTGGGGGGATTACGATCGCCAGCAACTGGAGGAGGAATGGCGCCATCATCACCTCGACAGTGCGCTGTCCAGCATGCCGCACGTCAATCTCAAACAGCGTTTCGCCCAGGCCCGCCACTTACAGAAGCCGATGGGACTGAACAGTGCCTTGCAACTGGCAGGCATGCAGTTCAGCGGGCAGCAGCACCGCGCTCTGGTCGATGCGCGCAATACTGCCAGACTGCTGCCGTTGATCCTGCCCAATTGAATGCCGCTGCAGGTCGACGCTTCGTCAGCATCGACGTGCAAGGGGCGTGACGAGTTTTACCGTGTTGGGCATACTGGCGAGCCATTTTCAGCCCTTTCAAAAGGAATCGCCCATGTTCAAGGTCAACGAGTACTTCGACGGCACCGTCAAATCCATCGCCTTCACCCAGGCCGATGGTGAGGCAACCATCGGTGTCATGGCAGCGGGCGAATATGAGTTCGGTACGGCGCAACGGGAAATCATGCATGTGATCTCCGGCGAGTTGAGCGTGAAGCTTCCGGACAGCACTGACTGGGAAACCTTTGCCACCGGCAACCAGTTCAACGTACCGGCCAACAGCAAGTTCCAGATCAAGGTCAAAGTCGATACCGCCTACCTGTGCGAATATCGCTGAGGCTCAGCGAGTGGGAGGCTTGACCTCCCACGTTGCCCACACGCCCTTCTCGCCCTCTCCTATTCAACCCCGGCATTGAACTGCAACGCCGCCAGTCGCGCATAAAGCGGGTTGCTGGCGATCAACTGCTGATGGGTGCCCACGGCCACCAACCGCCCCTGATCCATGACGGCAATCCGGTCGGCATTCTGCACCGTGGCCAGCCGGTGGGCGATGACCAGCGTGGTACGCCCCTGCATCAGGCTCGGCAGGGCCTGTTGAATCAAGTGCTCACTCTGCGCGTCCAGCGCACTGGTCGCCTCGTCCAGCAACAGAATCGGCGCATCGACCAGCAAGGCGCGGGCAATCGCCAGACGCTGCCGCTGTCCGCCGGACAAGCCCACACCGCCCTCACCCAGATGCGTACGATAGCCGTCGGCCATGTCGAGAATGAACTCATGCGCATGGGCGATGCGCGCCGCCGCCTCTACCTGCTCAAGGCTCGCGGTGGCGTTACCGTAACGAATGTTGTCTTCGACACTGCCGAAAAACAGTGCGGGCGATTGTGAAACCAGCGCGAAGCAGCGGCGCAGATCATGGGGGTCGAGCTGCGCGATCGGCACGCCCTCGATCAGGATGCGCCCTTGAATCGGGTCGTAAAAACGCAGCAGCAGATCCAGAATGGTCGACTTGCCCGCGCCGGAGGGCCCGACCAGCGCCAGGGTTTCACCGGGCTCGATGCTCAGGGTCAGGTCATCCAGCGCATTGCGCTCGGGGCGCGACGGGTAGGCGAAGGTGACATTCTCCAGCGCCAGGCGCCCACTGATGCGCTGCGGCAGGCTCTGCAGGTCCGTGGTCGGCACGCTGATCTCGCTGCGCGCCTGAAGCAGCTCGCCGATCCTCTCCGCCGCACCGGCGGCACGCTGCAGATCGCCAATCACTTCGCTCAACGTGCCGAACGCCATGCCGACCATCAGCGCGTAGAACACGAACGCTGCCAGCTCGCCGCTGGAGATGCGGCCGCTGATCACGTCCATGCCGCCCACCCACAACATCACCGCCACCGCACCCAGCACCAGGACGATCACCAGCGTGATCAGCCAGGAGCGCTGCAGGATGCGTTTACGAGCGGTCTCGAACGCCTGCTCCACAGTATGCGAAAAGCGCTGTTTGTCCTGCTGCTGATGATTGTAGGCCTGCACCGTCTTGATCTGCCCCAGGGCCTCGGCCACGTAGCTGCCCACATTGGCGACCCGGTCCTGACTCTCGCGCGACAGGTTTCGTACCCGCCGCCCGAACATGAGAATGGGCGCGATGATCAGCGGCAACGCCACCACCACGATACTGGTGAGTTTGGGGTTGGTGATGAACAACAGCACGATGCCGCCGATGACCATCAGCGCATTGCGCAGGAACATCGACAGTGACGAGCCGATCACCGACTGCAACAACGTGGTATCGGCGGTCAGTCGCGACTGGATTTCCGAACTGCGATTATTCTCGTAGAAGCCCGGATGCAGTTCGATCAGGTGATCGAATACTTTCTTGCGCAAGTCGGCAACCACACGCTCACCGATCCAAGACACCAGATAGAAGCGGGCGAAGGTTCCGACGGCGAGGCCGACCGTCAGCAGCATGAAAAAACCGATCGAGCGTTCGAGCAACTGCGGTGAACGGGTCATGAATCCCTGATCGACCATCAGTTTGATGCCCTGCCCGATCGACAGGGTGATGCCCGCGGTAATGACCAGTGCCAGCAATGCGCCGAGCGCCTGCCAGCGATACGGCGCGATGAAACTCGCAGCCAGACGCAAGGCCTGGCGATGACGTCGGGTAATCCGTGAAATCATGAACGATGAACCTGCCTGTCTGCCCGATCTGTCTGAATTGCAAAGCCTACACCTGTGTTGCCGGGCGCGCCGAACATCATTTCGAATGAACTTGCGGCCGGCTTGCAGAGTCAGGTTATGACTGCTTTACAGAGGCCGCTATAAGACATCGATCTAAGCGCCTGCTGGCAGATTTGCATCATATCTGTTGCACTTGGAGCGCGTTTGAGCGGCTGACAGTACCTGTCACGGACCGGTCATCAAGCGCGGTTAACTTAACGCCGTTACCTGATGAAAGGAGAAAACCATGAACCCGCAAGAGCGCAGCAACGAAGTTCAAGTCGTTCGAGCCACGCCCAATCTGCCGGTTGGCGGTGCCATTCTCGACCAGCACGGGCAAGAAGTCCTGATCACCGAAGAAATGGTTCAGGCTGCCTGCCAGGAATGCGACAAGTACTGGGTAACACCGGAAAAATAAAACCGAGCCGTACCAGACATTTGAAACCCGACCACCAGGTCGGGTTTTTTATTGCCCGATAGCCCGGTTGACGATCAGACCAGCACCGCGCCCAGTGCCCGCACCAGGTGCGCCAATGGTTCGGACTCGCCCTCCAGGCTTACCTTCAGCCCTTCGATTTCCCGGCGTGGCGGGTACTGCTTGCGCAATGCATCGAAGGCCAGACGCTGGCTGGCGGTGTTACCGGTCAGGCTGCGGCGGAAATCCGCATCGTCACGACGCGGGTCATACACGCCACGGCACAGCATATTGAGCGCCCAGACCGGGTCGCAGGCCGCGTCAAGACTGACCTGCGCCAGCCAGGGTCTTGGCAGCAGATCGTCCAGCTTGATCGTCGCAGGCTGATCAAGAAAGCCACACAGCGCCTGATAGATCTGCGCCGTGCCGCGCTGCCTGCCATCCAGGCTGTAACCCGCGATATGCGGTGTACCCAGAACGCACAAGTCAGCCAGCGCGACGTTGACCTGCGGCTCGCCTTCCCACACGTCCAGCACGGCCTGCAGGTCTTCCCGCTCAAGCAGGATGTCGTGCAGCGCTGCGTTATCCACCACGGCGCCACGGCTGGCATTGATCAGCCAGGCACCCTGCCGGAGCTGACGCAGACGCGCGTCGTCGAGCAGGTGCCAGGTTGGTGACGCCCCGGTTTTGCTCAGCGGCGTATGCAGGCTGATGACGTCACAGCGCTGCAGGATCTCGTCGAGGCTGACGAAGTCACCGCCTTCGGCAGCCTGGCGTGGCGGATCGCAAACAAGTACGTTCCAGCCCAGAGCCTTCAATACGCTGATCAGCCGACCACCCACCTGCCCCGCACCGACCACTCCGTAGGTGCGCTGCGCAAGGTCAACACCCTCGATTTCAGCCAGCGTCAACAGGCTGCCGAGCACGTAGTCCACCACGCCGCGCGCATTGCAGCCCGGAGCGCTGGCCCACTGGATACCGGCTTGCTGAAACCAGTCCAGATCCAGGTGATCGGTGCCAATGGTGCAGGTCCCGACAAAACGCACCGAGCTGCCTTCAAGCAGTTCGCGAGTCACTGCGGTGACCGAGCGAACCAGCAGGATGTCGGCATCCGCCACCGCGGCTCGGTCCATGGCGCGGCCCGGCAAACGATGAATCTCACCGAAATGAGCAAAAAAGGCGTCGAGCAGGGGAATATTTTCGTCAGCAACAATGCGCATGGAGGACTCTCTGGGTCTGGCGAACAGGGACCTGCTCGAATCGGGAACAGGTGCGTCGTGAACAGGCGCGGGTTGCAGCGATGTGGCGATCAGTCGGACTTCTTGCGGATCCAGTAGAGGAACGTGCCCTCTTCGGCTTGCTCCGCAACCAGCTCATGGCCAAGAAATACACAGAATTTCGGGATATCGCGACGCGTGGACGGATCGGTTGCAGTGACCTTGAGCAGACCGCCCGCAGGCAGATCACGCACCTTCTGGTGCAACATCATCACCGGTTCCGGACAGAACAGCCCGACGGCATCCAGCTCGGCGTCGACAGTGAGGTTTTCAATGGGCTCAGACATGGGGCACTCCAGAGACGGGGGAAGATTGTCGCTCAATTCAGTCGATCAGGCCAAATGCTGATGGTTGTACTGTGGTCGAGTGGCGGCGCATGGCAGACAGAAAAATGCCAGGCACAGGGCCTGGCATTGTTCATAAGCCGGGCGACCGTCAGAACGGCAGCTTCATACCGGGCGGCAACTGCATGCCAGCGGTCATGGAAGCCGTCTTGTCCTGGCTGGCCTGCTCGATCTTGCGCACAGCGTCGTTGACGGCGGCGGCGATCAGGTCTTCCAGCACTTCCTTGTCTTCCTGCATCAGGCTGTCATCCAGATTGATGCGCTTGACGTCATGACGACCGGTCATCACCACACTCACCAGGCCTGCGCCCGATTGACCGGTGACTTCCGCGTTGGCCAGTTCTTCCTGCATCTTGGCCATTTTTTCCTGCATTTGCTGCGCCTGCTTCATCAGGCCAGCCATGCCACCTTTCATCATGGGATATCTCCTCGAAAATGGATGGTTCGTTTGCGTGGCGCCAGCGGCGCCCTGTGTTCAGTTATTGAGCCGGCACCGCAGGCGCGTCCACCGGTTTGATCGTGTCTTCCCGGATCACAGCGCCAAACTGTTGCAGCATCTGCTGGATATACGGGTCGGCCTGGATCGAGGCTTCGGCCTGGCGCTGGCGCTCGGCACGCAATCGTGAAGCAGCCTGCGCAGGGGTTTCCTGCTCGGGCTTGATCAGCTCGATACTCAGATTGATCGTGCGCCCATGATACTGGTTCAACGCATCGTTCAGGCGCCGCTGCTGCGTCGAGTTGAACAGTGCGCTGTGCGCCGGGTCCAGGTGCAGCAGCCAGTTGTCGCCATCGGCCGAGATCAGTGTGCAGTTGGCCGCGATGCTGCCGGTCATCCCGGAGATCGGTAGCTTGGGGAACACGTCCAGCCACTCGGCCGCAAGACCAGTGGCCGGTTTGGCGGCTGGAGCAGGCTCGGGCTCGACGGCTTCAAGCTCAACGACACTTTCGTGGGCCAGCTCGTCCAGATAGCTGTAGGACGCCGGGTCTATGTCGATATCCGGCTCGACGTAATCGTCATCCGCTGGCGGCTCGTCGTCACGCCCCATCGGCCCGGAGTCGGAAGACATCGAATCGGTGTGCGTGGACAGATACGCAGAGTCCGGGATGGCTTCGAGCATTGCCGGCGTGACCGGCTGCTCGGCGGCCGGCTGTGCAGACTCGGCTTCAGGTGCGGCCGGCACCGGGCTGGCGGGCGCAGGCGTCGGCATGCGCGTCAGGTCGGGCTGCTCGGAAACGGTCTCCAGAACCGGCTCGGCCACTGGCTCGACATCAGATTCTGCAACAGATTCGCTAGGCGGCGCAGTTTCGGCAGCCGGGGATTTCGGTTCATTCCACGGCAGGTCGAGGTCTTCGACCGGCGCGGCTTGTGGCTCAGGCTTCGATTCCGGCTGTACCGCGGGCTCTGGCCGGACGGAGACCGGCATTGGGGCTGCTGCAGGCGGCAGCGCTTCGAAGGCTGGATCGGGCGCAGCCATCACCGGGGCGGTCGACACTGCGGGAGCTGCCGATGCAACAGGTGTCGCATCAGCCACTACTTTTCGGGAATCAACCGTGGCCTGGCTGATCCCCACTGGCTTTAGCGGCTGCCTCGGCGCGTCCTCGCTGTCGGCAGGACGGAACGCCAGCATGCGCAGCAGGACCATCTCGAAGCCGCCACGCGGATCAGGGGCCAATGGCAGGTCACGACGACCAATCAAGCCCATCTGGTAGTAAAACTGCACGTCTTCGGCAGGCAGGGCCTGAGCCAGGGCCAGCACCCGATCACGATCACCATGACCGTTGTCGACGCCTTCCGGCAACGCCTGGGCAATCGCCACACGGTGCAGCACGTTGAGGATTTCCGAGAGCACGCCATTCCAGTCAGGGCCTTGCTCGGCCAGATGGCGCACCGCCTCCAGCACCCCGCGGGCATCGCCTTCCAGCAGTGCGGTCAGTACATCGAACACCTGACCGTGGTCCAGCGTGCCGAGCATCGCACGTACATCGGCAGCCATGACCTTGCCTTCACCGAAGGCAATGGCCTGATCGGTGAGGCTCATCGCATCACGCATCGAACCATCGGCGGCGCGCCCGAGCAGCCACAGCGCGTCGTCTTCGAAGGGCACGTTCTCGACGCCCAGCACGTGGGTCAGATGCTCGACCACGCGTTCAGGCGTCATGTTTTTCAGCGAGAACTGCAGGCAGCGCGAAAGAATGGTCGCCGGCAGCTTTTGCGGATCGGTGGTGGCGAGGATGAACTTGACGTAGGGCGGCGGCTCTTCAAGCGTCTTGAGCAAGGCGTTGAACGAGTGGCTGGAAAGCATGTGCACTTCGTCGATCAGGTAGACCTTGAAGCGGCCGCGGCTGGGCGCGTATTGCACGTTATCCAGCAGCTCGCGCGTATCTTCGACCTTGGTGCGGCTGGCGGCGTCGATTTCGATCAGGTCGACGAAACGGCCCTCGTCGATCTCCTTGCACACCGAACAGGTGCCGCAGGGCGTCGAAGTAATGCCGGTTTCACAGTTCAGGCACTTGGCGATGATGCGCGCGATAGTCGTCTTGCCGACGCCGCGGGTGCCGGTAAACAGATAGGCATGGTGCAGGCGCTGGCTGTCCAGCGCGTTGATCAGGGCCTTCAACACATGAGCCTGGCCGACCATTTCGCGGAACGAGCGCGGACGCCATTTACGTGCAAGAACCTGATAACTCATTTAAAACCGTCGCAACTGTTAAGCGGAAGACCGCCAATGCTAGCCGAGCAGGGGCAAAATTGCATCTGGTGTCCGTCTCTATTGTGGCTAAGCTGTGCAAATGACTCAATTGACGCGCTTTATTCGGGCCTTCACCACGCCGCGGCTGCCTCGTGCAGCAGCGCTCTGTCTGCTATTGCTGTTGCCGCAAACCGGCCGCGCAGCGCAGGGGACCTTGAGCTTTGCAGTCAACGAAGGCTGGACCATGCCGATGATGCACATTACCGACTTTCGTCCCGAATCCGGCATTCTGTTCGACATCATGCAAAGCCTTGCGCACCATGTGGGCCTCGAAGCCCGTTATCACGTGATGCCGCGCCTGCGTATCCAGTCGGCGCTCGAGCGCGGCGAAGTCGACATGCACTGCTACAGCGCCCAGGCGTGGTACCCGGATCTGTCCGGGGACTACCTGTGGAGCCTGCCGATTCTCTATCAGCGCGACTGGCTGGTCGCTTCGGCGGCAACGGCTGCCGGCCCCTACCCCGAGCAGTTCGACAACGAAACCGTCGGCACCGTGCTGGGCTACACCTACCCGGCCCTGCAGCATCTTTTCGAGGCGCATAAACTGGTCCGTGAAGATGCACGCACGCAGAACCAGACGCTCGGCAAACTGATGGCCGGGCGCTACAACTATGCGGTGACCAATCAGTTGATCCTCGAATGGACCAACCGGAACCTGCCTGTCGGCAAGAAGCTCATGCCGATATCAATGGTCGCCGAACAGCCGGCCGCCTGCATGATCCGCAATAACCCCGAACTGCCGGTGGGCAGAATTTTGCGCACGTTGGTGCAGATGCGTCTGTCTGGCGAGATCCAGCAGATCATCGATCACTACACCACGCCCACCACCCCCTGATCCTTGATCTGCGCTGTCGCAATAGCGTCATATTCCATGGTTACGCTCGCGTGAAATCTTTGGTAACACATTAACCAGCGCGAGTATTTGGCGATGAGCGACAGACCAGACGACGAAGATACCAACGAAAACCCCAGCCGCCGTCGTTTTCTGGGCGGGATGGCTGCCTTGGGTGCAGGTGTCACCCTTAGCAGTTACGTTTCCGCCCACGAGAAGCCGCCTGGCGACAACGAACGGCATCATCACCTTGCCGGACCCGCGCTGGATCGCGCCTTGCGCGAAAATGTGAAAACCATTGTGGTGATCTACGCCGAGAACCGCAGCTTCAATAACCTGTTCGGCGATTTCCCCGGTGTCGAAAAGCCGCTCTCCTCGCTCAGGCCTTCCGATTACGAGCAGCGCGACCGCGACGGTACGCGCTTGTCCAAACTGCCACCGGCCTGGGGCGGCGTGCTCCAGGTCGGACCGCAAACCGTCGATGGCGTGACCTATCCGGTGGGCGAGCAGTTTCAGCAAGACCTGCCCAACGCGCCGTTCCCGCTCAAGGGACCAAACGGTGAAGACCTGCCGCTGAGCCTGGTGACCCGCGACCTGTGGCACGTCTTTTACCAGAACCAGATGCAGATCAACGACGGCAAGAACGACCGTTTCGTGGCCTGGGCGGATGCGGGCGGCCTGACCATGGGCAACTACGCACAGACTCAGTACTCGCTGCGCCTGTGGGACGTGGCCAAGGAGTTCGTGCTGTGTGACAACTTCTTCCAGGGTGCTTTCGGCGGCTCGTTCCTCAACCACCAGTACCTGATTTCAGCCACCGCGCCTGTTTACCCGAACGCCGCCGAATCTCCGGCCAAGTCGCAAATCGCCACCCTGCAGAGCTTCAACCCGCTGGACCCGCGCCTCAAACCGCTCGACAAGTCGCCGGCCAGCGCCATGGACGGGCCGCCACAATTCGGCCCCAGCGCCATTACGCCGGACAACTACGCGGTCAACACCATGGCCCCGCCGTACTGGCCAACCTGGCTGCGCGACCCGCAGAACCCTGATTACTCGAAACCGGATCTGCCCAACGTGCTGGTTCCACAAAGCCACGAGCACATCGGTGACAAGCTGTCGAAAAGGAATGTTGACTGGGCCTGGTATGCCGGCGCCTGGCAAGTGACGCTGGATGAGTTCAAGGACTCCACCGGGATCCCGAAAATCCCCAACTTTCAATACCATCACCAGCCGTTCAACTACTTCAAGCAGCAGGGTCCGCAGCACCCTGAAGAGCGCAAGAAGCGCCTGCGTGATGGTGGGCTGGGTGACGAGTCGAGCACCAATCGCTTCCTCGCCGATGCCGAAGCGGGCAAGTTGCCTGCGGTGACCTTCTACAAGCCCCAGGGCAACCTGAACATGCACGCCGGTTACGCCGATGTGGCTGCGGGTGACCGGCACATCGACCGGGTGGTCAAGGTGCTGCGCAAGAGCCCGCAGTGGGACAACATGGTGATCGTCATCACCGTCGACGAGAACGGCGGCTGGTGGGACCACGTCGCGCCGCCAAAAGGCGACCGCTTCGGTCCCGGTACCCGTGTTCCGGCGCTGGTCATCTCCCCTTTCGCCCGCAAGGGCAAGGTCGACCACACGGTTTACGACACCGCCTCGATCCTGCGCCTGATCACCCGCGTGCATGGCCTGGAGAAGCTCGACGGTCTGAAACGCCGCGACGAGGCCATGATCGCGCGAGGCCAGACGCCGATGGGCGACCTGACCAACGCGCTGCAGTTTCCGGCCTGATTCCATCAGGTCGTCGCGTCGGCAGCCTCCAGCGCAGTCGGACGAGCGGTTTTAACCGGTGGCAGGGACGCCACGTACACCGTGCGGGACGGGAACGCGAAACGCACATCCAGTTCGGCAAAGGCTTCCATGATGTCCAGATTGATCGCCTGCTGCACATCCATATAGACGTTGTAGCTGGGGTCGAGCACGATGAAAACGGTCTCGAACTCCAGTGATGTCTCGCCAAAACCCCGAAAATGCGAACGGTCGAAACGCGCCAGCTTCTGCGCGTTGATGATCGCTTCGACTTTCTTCGGCACTTCCCTGATCTGATTGACCGAGCAGTCATAGGTCAGCCTGAATTCGAAGACGATGCGTCGTTCCTGCAAGCGTTTGTAGTTCTGAATGGTGTTGTTGATCATGTCAGCGTTGGCCATCACGATCTGCTCGCCACCCAGGCTGCGGATCCGCGTGGTCTTCAGGCCCACGTGCTCGACCGTGCCGGACAGCGCGCCGACGACGATGAAGTCGCCGACCTCGAAAGGCTTGTCCACGGCGATGGACAGCGAGGCAAACACGTCACCCAGAATGTTCTGCACCGCCAGCGCGACCGCAATACCACCGACCCCGAGGCTGGCGACGAACGCGGTGATATTGACCCCGACGTTCGACAGCATCGCCATGACCACCGTGGCCCACAGCAACACTTTCGCGCCCCACAGACTCAACGTGGCCAGCGCACTGCCCTGAAAAGTGCCGCCAGCGTTGTGACGCACGAAGTAGCGCTGCAACGCCAGCGCGATCGCCCGGTTCGCCCACAACCCGACCTGCAATGCGGCGACCACGAACCATAGGCTGCTGACCCGCCCGAGCCAGCGTTCCGGCAGGTCGAGCATGCCGATGCCGATCAGAATCGAAGCCAGCAGCAATAAGGTATTACTGGTGCCCGACAGCACCTGCACCACGATGTATCGCATATGCGTGCTGGGCGCATCCGCACGCGAACGCATCTTTCTGAGCACAAAACCGATCACGCCCCTGACCAGAATAAAACTCAGGGTCGAGGCGAAGATAGCCAATATCCAGTTAGCGAGCGATATGCCCAGAAATTGCGAGTCTGTGAAAAATCTGATGATGTCCTGTTCCATCCGGCCCCCGGCTCCACTGCTGCGAGACGCCTGACCGAAAAGCCCGTGACACCCGCAGCGACTTGAATTGCCCCTTGCCGTAAAACGGTTTCAAGCGACGCGTAAGGGGTTAGGGGATGTGTGGAAGTGAGGGTTCAGTTGAATTGGCTATTGATCGATCACCTGAACGCACACCGAGTTTTCACTGTTCGTCGAAACTGATCGGACAGCATGGAACTGCTCCTCAATGAGTTGCCACTCACGGCCCCGAGCGACGGGCTACCAAGCCCCAAGCGTTCAAGCGGCCCAAAAGGCCAATTCGTGATTAACACCACATTCAACCAGAGGAAAATATCCGTGACCTACGGCATTCGCGGCGGAGTTGGCACATCGGCTTACTACACCCAGCCCCAGCCTTTTGATGAGTTGAAGCTGAAGCCGGAACAGATTCAGGAAAAGACGGCAAAACTCATGGAGAAAGGGTATTTCACCGTTCCCATAGCAGAACCTACAAGACGTTTTTTGCATGAGCAAAGCAGTCTCAGTAACCCGGCCTGGAGACAGGAGACCGTTGGAAAGGTTATTGATCTGAAAGCAACCGACTACGAACGATCAATAACGGCCGTAGCGAAGGACATTGCAACCACGCTCACCGGGGAACAGCGACAATTGAGACCTCATGAGTTCCAACTGCGAAGGGCCAAAAATCAGGGCGCAGACCAATGGCATCAGGATAAAGGGCCAAAAAAGGTCATCTGCATCGCCACTATCGAGGGTCGCGGCACCGAATACGTGAAGCGCGCAGAATCGGAAGGAATATTTGAAGCGGGGTATTTTGGGAAAATGACGCCTCTGGACGCCAAGGCTGTCGAGCAGAGGACCAGGGAAGCCAAGCAAGACCGCTTCTATTTCTTTGCGGGCAAAGGTATTTGCGAAGACAGCATTCCCAAACTAGTACACCGCTCGCCACATCAGAGTGGTCGCTCCATCTTCCTGGCACGATGGCAGTAAGGCAGGCCACGCAGGATTAACCGCCGGATTGGAGACATCCGGCGGTTATCTCCGTGACGGGCAGACTGTTTTTACAGACGCACGAAGTTCTCGCCAGCGCAGGGCGCAGTCGAAACAGGAACAGGCTGTTATTTTTACGAGCAGGCGCCTTTCAGAAAGGGCCTTGAGATGGGTGGTGCCCCCACCAGCCACACCCCGGCACACAATGTTCCCGCTGTGGCTGCTGCCTTCCGGCTCTGACCAGGTTCACGGGTAATCGTTGCGGGGGGACCGATGGGGTCACCATAACGACACTCACCAGTTGGCGAGCCGCGCCATTGTACCGGTCTTGCGCGAGTTTACAACCGTTGCTGCGGATAAAAATTTCGAGGGGGCTCAAGCACTTGTGTGCCGGGGCTGAAAGGCAAATGCGTATTGCTCTGCGGCGTGACAAATCCTCGAAACGGCCCCATTCGATCCTGTACCCTGCCCGCCTCAACATAATCAGCCAGCAGGTTGCTCATGCAGACTCGATTGGTCGACTACCACGACCTCAGCGCCTCTCAACGCCAGCAGCTCGGATACCTCGAGGTTACGCAGGAACAGATCCAGTTCTCCGGCGACATCTACACAGCACTCAATACGCTTCTGGTCAGACCCAGCCCGAACATTTGCGGCTTCGTGTTGCTCGGTGACGAGAAGCCCGTCGGGTTTTTCCTGCTCAAACGCTATGACTGTCTGCCGCACTGGGCTCAGGAGGATCTGACGGCGACACTGCATGCGTTGCAGATCGATCACCGCGAACAGGGCAAGGGGCTGGGCAAGGCGTGCCTGCAAGCACTGCCTGCGGCGTTGCGCCTGAAATGGCCGGACATCACTCAATTGATGCTGTCGGTGGATGCGGACAACTCGGCTGCCATCGGGCTTTATACAGGCCAGGGCTGGGTGGATACCGGCGAGGCGTATCGCGGGAGAATCGGCTTCGAGCGCAGGCTGACCCTGACGCTTTGAACCTGCTTTGAACACATGCCTGACACGCCGCCGAAGCGTGTCAGGCACGCCCCCCGTTACTGGGCCTGCAGAACCTCATCAGCCTTGCCACCGGCATCCTGAATCACCAGATGGATGAAGTGCAGCTTGGCGATAACCGCTGGCGGCAGCACGAACGGATAGAAATCCGGCTGCCCCATGCTGCGTGACAGCTCGTTGAGCATGCTCGCCAGCTCGATCCAGGCATTGACGAACGACAGGAACGCCGGGCCGCCCGGATGCTGAGGGTCGTAGAGCACTTCCAGCGGAAACGGCTGGTAATCGAGCTCCATGTCGCGAGCACTCATGCCAAACCCCAGCGCGGTGTCGACCGCATCCATCATGTGCAGGTAATGCGCCCAGGTTTCGGCCCAGTCTTCCCATGAGTGCATGGTCGCGTAGGCACTGACGAAGCTTTCCTGCCAGTTGTCCGGCGCGCCGTTCTTGTAGTGGTGATCGAGGGCGTCGGCATAGCTGGCGCGCTCGTCGCCGAACAGGTTGCGATAGCTGTCCTGCCAGTGGGTATTGGCGATGAGCCGATCCCAGTAGTAATGACCGACTTCATGACGGAAATGGCCGAGCAAGGTGCGATAGGGTTCGTGCATCTGTACGCGCATCGCTTCGCGGTGTGCGTCGTCGGCCTCTTCGATGTTCAGGGTAATCAGGCCGTTGGCATGGCCTGTGGTTGGCAGGTTGCCTTCCAGATCGACACCGACAAAATCGAAGGCCAGGCCAGCTTCTTCGTCAATCGTCTTGGGAATGACCTGCAGCCCCAGGGAAATCAATTGCGCGACCAGACGCCGTTTGGCGGTCTCGACCTTGCGCCAGCGCTCGCCGTTTTCAATCACGGACAGGTCTGGAATGGTGTGATTGAGGCTGCAGGCGACACAGAATTCGCCGGCATTGTGCTCTGGAAAAAGCCAGTTACAGGCTGCCGGGGTGCCAAGGTTGGCGCAACGCCGATACAGCCCGGCACCCGGCTCATCGCTCAGGCGCCAGGTAGTAGGCTCAGGCCCCGCTTCGAGCGTAGCGACACGCCCCTGCTCAGGCAGGTAGCCCAGCGCTGCAGAACAGGCCAGGCATTGGGTATTGGGGAAAAACACCGACTGGCCACAGGTGCACTGCCAGACCTTGCTGTTACGTTTGGATTCGCCGACAAATGGGGCGGTGATGCGTGAACTCAATTGCTCGAAGAAGCGGTACATGGCGATCTCCCGTTGGCCTTGCATGGACTAGATCATGCCGACGCTTCAGGGGTTCAAAAATATTATCGAGCGGCATGGATGATAAGGCTGACAGCGTGTTCATGGGCCAAAACGGTGCGTCGCACGGTAGTGGGGATTATCGTTCCTCACGCTCCAGCGTGGGATTGCAGTGCGTGACGCTCCGCGTCACAGATCTACGCCGCACCCTCACACTCAAGATCGGACGCAGAGCATCCAGAACTGCATGCGACGCGGAGCGTCGCACGATCATCAGGGCATACGGAGCGTCGGCCTCCCTCAATCAACCGCCACGCCCAGCTCGGTCAGGCGTTTGAGCAGTGCGTCTTCGTCCAGCACGGTAAGACCCAGTTCGTTGGCCTTGGTCAGTTTCGAGCCGGCACCAGGCCCGGCGACCACGGTGTGGGTCTTGGCCGAGACCGAGCCGGACACCTTGGCGCCGAGGCTTTCGAGCTTTTCCTTGGCGACATCGCGGCTCATGCGTTCCAGCGAGCCGGTCAGCACCCAGGTCTGGCCAGCCAGCGGCAAGCCTTCAACGGTTTTTTTCTCGCTGCGCCAGTGCATGCCGAAGTCCTTGAGCTGGGCTTCGATGGCGCGGGCGCGTTCGGCGTTTGCGCTGTCGTCGAAGAAGTCACGGACCGACTTGGCCTGTTTCTCCGGCAGTGCCTGACGCATGTCCAGCCAGTCGGCGCTGATGATGGCCTCCAGCGTACCGAACCGGTCCGCCAGTTTCTGCGCAGCACCCGGCCCTACCGACGGAATGTGCAGTTTGTCGATCAGCCCTTCCAGTGTGGTGCTGGCCGCGAACTCGGCGCCCAGCTCGCCCTGGTCCTGCAATTGCAGCCCGCATTCACCGAGCAGCGCATCGATGACGCTACGGTTGTGCTCGTCCTCGAAGAAGCTGTGAATCTCGTAAGCCACTTCCAGGCCGACATCCGGCAGGTAGGTCAGGACTTCCGGCAAGGCCTGTTTGACACGCTCCAGCGACGCCAGCGAACGCGCCAGGACCTTGGCCGTCTCTTCACCCACATCGGGAATGCCCAAGGCATAGATGAAGCGCGCCAGGGTCGGCTGTCGGCTGTCGGCGATAGCCTTGAGCAGCTTGTTGCTGGAGATTTCCGCGAAGCCTTCCAGGTCGATGATCTGTTCGTATTTCAGCTTGTACAGATCGGCAGGCGAGCCGATGAGTTTCTCATCCACCAGTTGCTCGATGGTCTTGTCACCCAGCCCTTCGATGTCCATGGCGCGACGCGACACATAATGGATGATCGCCTGCTTGAGTTGCGCACCGCAGGCCAGACGCCCGACACAGCGATACACTGCGCCCTCGGTGACGGTTTCCTTGCCTTTGCTGCGTTTGATCAGTTGCGTGCGCTCGACGTGCGAGCCGCACACCGGGCAGGTCTGCGGAACCTGCACTGCCCTGGCATTCTCGGGGCGGCGCTCGGCAACGACCTGCACCACCTGCGGAATCACGTCACCGGCACGCCGGATGATCACCGTGTCGCCAATCATCAGGCCGAGCCGCGCCACTTCGTCCATGTTATGCAGCGTGGCATTGGCGACCATGACGCCTGCCACCTTGACCGGCTTGAGCCGCGCGACCGGCGTCACTGCGCCGGTACGGCCCACCTGGAATTCGACATCCAGCAGTTCGGTGAGCTCTTCCATGGCGGGGAATTTGTGGGCAATCGCCCAGCGTGGCTCACGGGCGCGGAAGCCCAGTTCGCGCTGCGCTGCCAGGTTATTGACCTTGAACACCACGCCGTCGATCTCGTAAGTCAGCGCCAGGCGTCGCTCACCTATATCGCGGTAATAGGCCAGACACTCCTCGACGCCATTCGCCAGTTTCAGCTCGCGACTGACCGGCATGCCCCATTTTTTCAGCGCTTCAAGCACGCCGATATGCGTGTCGGCGATTTCTGCCGACGTCTGGCCCAGACCATAGCAACAGAACTCCAGCGGCCGGTTGGCGGTGATCTTGGAATCCAGCTGACGCAGACTGCCCGCTGCTGCGTTGCGCGGGTTGGCGAAGGTCTTGCCGCCGATTTCCAGCTGACTGGCGTTGAGGCGCTCGAAACCGGCCTTGGACATGAACACTTCACCGCGCACTTCCAGCACATCCGGCCAGCCCTTGCCTTGCAGCTTGAGCGGGATGTTACGCACTGTGCGCACGTTGACACTGATGTCTTCGCCGGTGGTTCCGTCGCCGCGTGTCGCGCCCCGCACCAGCGCGCCGTCGCGATACAGCAGGCTGACTGCCAGGCCGTCCAGCTTGGGTTCGCAGCTGTACTGCACCTTGCTGCCTTCGCCAAACAGGTCGCCGGCCGGCAAGTCCAGCCCCTCGGTCACCCGCCGATCGAATTCGAGCATGTCGTTTTCTTCGAACGCGTTGCCCAGGCTGAGCATCGGCATTTCGTGACGCACCTGGGTGAACGCCGACAAGGCAGCGCTTCCGACCCGTTGCGTCGGCGAATCAGGAGTAACCAGATGGGGGTTTTCCGCCTCCAGGGCCTTGAGCTCGTGAAACAGGCGGTCGTACTCGACATCCGGAATGCTCGGTTCATCCAGAACGTGGTAGCGGTAGTTGTGCTGATCCAGCTCTGCACGGAGTTCCAGAATTCGGGTTTCGACGGCCTTCATACGGTGTTCTCTCAAAAAGCAAAAAAGCAGCCGAGGCTGCTTAATCTGTTGGCTCTGTTCTGTTCAGGTCAGGCCCCGACAGGGCGTACCGCAGCACGCTCATGATCGGGGACCTGCCCAAGGGCTTGCTTAACCGCGACGCTGGGTCAACGCACGACGCTCGAACTCGACGATGCGCTGGCGGTAATGCTCGATGGTCTGCGCGGTCATGACGCTGCGCTGATCATCCTTCAGTTCGCCATCCAGCTCGTGGGCCAGTTTGCGAGCGGCGGCAACCATCACGTCGAATGCCTGCTTGGGATGACGAGGGCCTGGCAAGCCGAGGAAGAAGCTCACTGCACGGGTGCTGAAATGGTCGATATCGTCCAGGTCGAACACGCCGGGCTTGACCGCATTGGCCATCGAGAACAGCACTTCGCCGTTGCCAGCCATGCTCTCGTGACGGTGGAAAATATCCATCTCGCCAAAACGCAGGCCGCTTTCCAGAATGTTCTGCAACAGTGCCGGGCCCTTGAAACCGCCTTCGCTGCGCGAGATCACGCTGATGACCAGTACTTCCTCAACCGGAGGCAGGTCCTTGTCTTCGGTGATGCGCTGGGCAGGCTTGTCGTCCGGGAAATCGTCGTCGCGGCCGGTGAACAGGCTCGGGCCGTCGAGATCCAGGTTCAGGTCGCCCTGCTGTGGCTCGTCCTTGCGCTTCTTGTCACTGCGTTTGTCGCTGTTGCTGCGCTTGCCTTCACGCGGGCTGGCGCTCATGGACGGCAGATCGTGCTCGTCGAGCTGCGGCTCCTTGTGCGTATCCAGCACACGGGGCGGCCCCAGCACTTCGGCAGACGTGGTTTCTTCTTCATCCGGAAGGTTGGAGAAGCTCCGATCCAGTCTGAATTTCAATTTACCCTTGCTGCCGCGCATACGGCGCCAGCCATCAAAGAGAATACCGGCGATGACTATTATGCCGATGACGATCAGCCACTCGCGCAGACCGATTTCCATGTAATCCAGTGCCTCTAATGAAGAAATCTGAAAATAAGGGCCTAAACCCCTTTAATACGTGGTGCCAAGTCTATGTTCTGACTGGCAATTCGCCCACGCGAAAATAAAAAGTGGTCACTAAACTAGCACGACCAAAGGTAACTTTACACCGTCTGTTACGTCTCTTCGCCGCCCAAATTGCCATCTTATGTACCAGCGTCTCATTTTCAGGCCTCCGGGCGGCCACTTGTCCGCAGAACGAGGCGTCGAATCAGGCATCCACCAGCGCCATCGCCTGCTCCACATCCACCGCGACCAGCCGCGAACAGCCGGGCTCGTGCATCGTCACCCCCATCAGTTGGTCGGCCATTTCCATGGCGATCTTGTTGTGGGTGATGTAGATGAACTGCACCGTTTGTGACATTTCTTTCACCAAGCGTGCATAGCGACCCACGTTGGCGTCATCCAGCGGCGCATCCACCTCGTCAAGCATGCAAAACGGCGCAGGATTGAGTTTGAAAATGGCAAACACCAGCGCCAGCGCCGTCAGGGCTTTTTCACCACCCGACAGCAAATGAATGGTGCTGTTCTTCTTGCCAGGGGGACGCGCCATGATTGTCACCCCAGTATCGAGTAAATCTTCGCCTGTCAGTTCCAAATAAGCTGAGCCACCACCGAAAACTTTTGGGAAAAGTGCCTGAATTCCGCTATTTATCTGATCGAAGGTATCCTTGAAGCGGTTTCGGGTCTCCTTGTCGATCTTGCGGATGACGTTTTCCAGAGTGTCCAGCGCTTCGACCAGATCGGCATCCTGCGCATCCAGATAGCGCTTGCGCTCGGACTGCTGCTGATACTCGTCGATGGCCGCGAGGTTGATCGCGCCCAAGCGCTGAATACGCCCGGCGATGCTTTCCAGTTGCTGCTCGGCGGCCTGCTCACTGGCTTCCGACGTCAGCGTGGCGAGTACGCCGTGCAGGTCGTAGCCGTCTTCATGCAGCTGGTCCTGCAAAGCTGTGCGACGCACCGTCAGCGCCTGCCACTCCAGACGCTGTTGTTCCAGCTGGCCACGCAGCAGTTGCGATTGCTGCTCGGCCTGGGTGCGGCGTTTTTCTGCCTCACGCAATTCGCGGTCAGCGTCTTCGAGTGCATTCTTGGCGATGCGCATTTCGTCATCGACCACCATGCGCCGTTCCAGCAACTCTTCAAGCTTGAGGCGCAGCTCTTCGAGCGGTGCCTCGCCCTCCTCCAGATTCAGGCTCAGTTGCTCGCGCTTCTCGGTAAGCCTTTCGGACTGCATGCGCAGGCGCTCCAGCGCCTGGCGGGTCGAATCGTATTGCGCCTTGATCGAGCCCAGACGCACCGCCAACTGATGACTGTGATCCTTGTGTTGCCGAGCATCCTGACGTATCCGGTCCAGACGCTCACGCAGCGCATCACGCTGGGCCTGTAGCACCTCGCGCTGTTCGGTATCCTGCGCCATGCTGTCCAGTGCGTCCTGCAATTGCAGGCGCGACTCGCCAAGGTGCTCGTGCTCGACAGCGCGCTGCTCGCCCAGCTCGGCCAGCTCCTCATCAAGGCGGGTGCGCCGCAGGGTCAATTGCTCGACTTTTACCCGGACCGCCGACAGCTGCGCTTTCAGTTCGCTTTGCTGACGGGTTTCGTCCTGCACGCGACGGCGCAACTGCTCACGCGCGTCTTCCTCCTGCGACTGTTGCTCGCGCAAGACCAGTAATTGCTCTTCCAAAGTGGCCAGCGTCGCTTCGCGCTCATCGCGTTCCAGACCCAGCCGCTGTAATTCCTGACCGCGCGCCAGCACACCGCTCTGCGCTTCACTGGCGCGGCGTACACGCAAAAAGTGCCGCCCCACCCAGTAGCCGTCACGACTGATCAGGCTTTGCCCGGCGCTGAGTTGTGCGCGTCGCGCCAGCGCCTCGTCCAGGTTCTCGACCGGAATCACCTGGCCCAGCCAGGCGGACAGATCAACCGTGCTGTCGACCTTTTCCAGCAGGCTGCCCGGCGCGCGAACCGTGTCAGCACCCGTGCTGAGCAAACGCAGATCGCCCTGCTGAAAACCGGTCAGATCGAGCCCGTCGAAGTCATCCACCAGCACCGCCTGCAAATCCGCGCCAAGCACGGTTTCCACGGCCAGTTCCCAGCCGGCTTCGACGCTCAGCCCCTCGACCAGACGCGGTCGCTCGGCCAGTTGCTGATCACGCAGCCACTCGGCAGTGCCGGTGTCCGGATCAAGTGCAGCCTGTTGCAGCGCCTCCAGGGACGCCAGCCGGCCATTGAGACGTTGCAGCTCGCCCTGCGCCTGCTGTTGCGCCTGACTGGCGTGCTGCAACGCCTCGCGCAATTGCTCAAGACGCTCGACCGCCTGCTCTTCGCCCATGTGCAGCTCTTCAAGGGTCATGTCGCGGGTGGCGAGGTCTTCGCTCAATTGCAGAATGGCCGCATCTTCCGGGTCCGCGGCCAGCAGTTGACGCTCTTCGGCCAGCCGCCGCTGGCGCTCTGCAAGGCGTTCGATGCTCTGTTCCAGTTGCTGAATACGTGACTGCTGGACCTGTGCCTGACGCTGCGGCTCGGCGGATTGTTGATTGAAGACGTCCCACTTCTCCTGCCAGCCCTGCATGGCCGCTTCGGCGTCTTCCAGAGCGATGGCCGACTCCTCGGCGGCGGCGCTGGTCATTTCCTGCTCGGGCTCGAGCATCTCCAGCTCTTCGCCGAGGGTGGCGAGCAAGGTGGTGTCGTGCCCAAGGTGCGATTCGGTTTCCTGGCGGGCACGCTCGGCTTCGCGCAGGTCATCCTGCAATTGGCGCAGCCGCTGCTGACCGTGCTGAATGCTCTGCTCGACGCGGGCAATGTCGCCGCCGACCGAATAGAAGCGGCCCTGCACCAGGTTGAAGCGTTCAGACAGGTCATGGTGGCCGTCGCGCAGCCTTTCGATACTGGCATCGGCACTGCGCTGATCGGCCACCAACGCCTCGAAGCCCACTTCCTGATTGCCGATCACCGCCTCGCGCTGGCCCACCAGATCATTCAGCGCCTGCCAGCGCAGGGCCGACAATTGCGCTTTCAGCTGGCGCTCTTCAGCCTTGTATTCCTGATACTTCTCGGCGGCCTGAGCCTGTCGGTGCAGACGCTCCAGCTGGCGCTCGAGCTCTTCACGCAGGTCGGTCAGACGCGCGAGGTTCTCGTGGGTGCGACGAATGCGGTTTTCGGTTTCCCGGCGCCGCTCCTTGTACTTGGAGATCCCTGCGGCTTCTTCGATGAAGTTGCGCAGGTCTTCGGGCTTGGCTTCGATCAGCTTGGAGATCATGCCCTGTTCGATGATCGAATAGCTGCGCGGCCCCAGGCCGGTGCCGAGGAAGATGTCGGTAATGTCGCGACGGCGGCATTTGGTGCCGTTGAGGTAGTAGCTGTTCTGGCTATCGCGGGTCACTTTGCGGCGGATGGAGATTTCCGCATATGCCGCGTACTCGCCCACCAGCGTGCCGTCGGAGTTGTCGAAGACCAGTTCGATGCTGGCCTGGCTGACCGGTTTACGGCTGGTGGAGCCGTTGAAGATGACGTCGGTCATCGACTCGCCACGCAGGTTCTTGGCCGAGCTTTCGCCCATGACCCAACGCACGGCGTCGATGATGTTGGATTTGCCACAGCCATTGGGGCCGACGACAGCCGCCATGTTGCTGGGGAAGTTCACCGTGGTGGGGTCGACGAAAGATTTGAACCCCGCCAGCTTGATGCACTTCAGGCGCACGGCGTCAGCCCTTTGCCAGGGCGGCCAGCACCAGCTGGCAGCTGCGCTGACAGTAGCTGACCAGCACGACACGAATCTTCGGTATATCCCGCGCCACCACTGCGCCAAGCAGTTCGTCGAACAACGCCAGGTAGTCGCCCATATCGGCCTTGCGTTGCTCGAGCGCGAGGAAATAGCTGCGGCTCATGGAAGGCTGCAGGTTCTCGACGGTTTCCTCGAGGTACGGGTTGTTGGCGAACGGATAGGCCGCGCGCATCACATTGAAGCTCTCTTCGACGAATGCGTTGACGTCCTGCTGCTCGAAACTGCCCTGCAGACGCTGTTGTATCTGCACGAACGGCGCAAGATCCTCCTCGGTCTTCCAGCGCTCGACCACCGCATTGGCCAGCAGAATGTACAGCTCGCTCATCAGGCAGCACAGGCTGGTGACATTGTGTGCGTTGAGCACCGTAACCTGTGCGCCACGACGCGGCAGGATCACCACCAGGTGGCGGCGCTCCAGAATCAGCAGTGCTTCGCGCACGGAGCCACGGCTGACGTTCAACGCCTGCGTGACTTTCTGTTCCTGGATACGCTCTCCAGGCTTGAGCTCACCGCGAATGATCCGCTCGGCAAGATGATGAGCAATTTGCTCAGCGAGGCTGTCCGGGGCCTTGAACGTCATGATTATCCTTCAGAAAAAACCAGTTCCGCATGCAAGTCGCGGAGTGTATCGCAACCGGCGCGAGTGGCGCAGGGCCATAAACACGGAAACTGGCACGAAATACGCAAAACCTTGAATACAGCCGGCAGGCGATTCAAGAACCAGAGGTTGTTTGATCGGCAGATGACCGAAAAACTCAATTTCCTGACTCTGAGGTCAGAAACAAATTGACCCAATAAACAGAGCTGATAGATTCATCGACATGTCTGATGACAATAAACGTGAGGGCTTTGCGCCGTGATTCAGTTCCTTTTGAACCAAGAGCTAAAAACCGAGCGCAGCCTGAATCCGAACATGACCGTGCTGACCTACCTGCGTGAGCAGGCACACAAGCCCGGTACCAAGGAAGGTTGTGCCAGTGGTGACTGCGGTGCCTGCACCGTCGTGGTGGGCGAGTTGCACAGTGACGACGACGGCGGGCAAACGCTGCGTTATCGCAGCCTCAATTCGTGCCTGACATTCATGGCGTCGCTACACGGCAAACAATTGATCAGCGTCGAAGACCTCAAGCATCAGGGCCAGTTGCACAGCGTGCAGAAGGCTATGGTCGAGTGTCATGGCTCGCAATGCGGCTTTTGTACCCCGGGTTTCGTGATGTCGCTGTTTGCCCTGCAAAAGAACAGCAGCGAAGCCGATGCCCACCAGGCCCACGAAGCACTGGCCGGCAACCTGTGTCGCTGCACCGGCTATCGCCCTATTCTGGCCGCCGCCGAGCAGTCTTGCGCGCAGCGCCTGCCGGACCAGTTCGATCAGCGCCAGGCGCAGACCGTCGAACGCCTGCGCGCCATCGCCCCGGCCGGCACCGATGAACTGAATGACGGCGAAAAACGCTGCTTCATTCCGCTGACCGTGGCGGATCTGGCGGACCTCTACGACCGCCATCCACAGGCGCGTCTGCTGGCCGGCGGTACCGATCTGGCCCTGGAAGTCACGCAGTTTCACAAACAGTTGCCGGTGATGATTTACGTCGGACACATCAACGAGATGAAGGGTGTGAAGCGTTTCGACGACCGCCTGGAGATCGGTGCAGCAACCCCGCTGACCGATTGCTATGCAGCGCTGAAAGCCGAATACCCGGACTTTGGCGAGTTACTGCAGCGCTTCGCCTCGTTGCAGATCCGTAATCAAGGCACGCTGGGTGGCAACATCGGCAACGCCTCCCCCATCGGCGATTCCCCGCCGCTGCTGATCGCCCTTGGCGCGCAGGTCGTGCTGCGCAAAGGCAACAGTCAGCGCACCCTGGCGCTGGAAGACTATTTCATCGACTACAAGGCCACGGCCCGTCAGGAAAGCGAGTTCATCGAAAAGATCATCGTCCCCACCGCCTCTGCGCGACAGATTTTCCGCGCCTATAAAGTCTCCAAACGGCTGGATGACGATATCTCGGCGGTCTGCGCGGCTTTTCGCCTGACCCTGGAAGACGGCGTCATCCACGAGGCTCGCGTAGCGTTCGGTGGTATGGCAGCGATTCCCAAGCGTGCAGCGGCCTGCGAACAGGCGCTGATCGGGCAACCATGGAACCATGCAACCGTCGAGCGCGCCTGCGCGGCACTGAGCGAGGACTTCACTCCGCTGTCGGATTTCCGGGCGAGCAAGGAATACCGCCTGTTGAGCGCGCAAAACCTGCTGCGCAAGTACTTCATCGAATTACAGACCCCAGTCGTTCCAACGCGGGTGACTGACTATGTCTGAGCATTCCCCAAACAGCACCCAGGCCGAGATGCTGGCGGTATTTCAGCAGGGTCTGAACACCGGCGTGGGCCGCAGCGTCAAGCACGACAGTGCCGACAAGCACGTGTCCGGCGAGGCGGTGTACATCGATGACCGCCTGGAATTCCCCAACCAGTTGCACGTCTACGCACGCCTTTCCGACCGTGCCCATGCGCGTATCGTCAGCATCGATACCTCGCCCTGCTACGCCTTCGAAGGTGTACGCATCGCGATTACCCATCAGGATATTCCGGGGCTCAAGGACATCGGGCCATTGCTGCCCGGCGACCCGCTGCTGGCCATCGACAAGGTGGAGTTCGTCGGGCAACCGGTGCTCGCGGTGGCGGCTCGCGACCTGGACATTGCACGCCAGGCGGCCATGGCGGCGATCATCGAATACGAAGACCTGCAACCGGTGCTGGATGTGGTCCAGGCCCTGCGCCAGAAGCATTTCGTGCTCGACAGCCATACCCACAAGCGTGGCGACTCTGCCGCTGCGCTGGCGCGCGCAACCCACCGCCTGCAGGGCAACCTGCACATTGGCGGCCAGGAACATTTTTACCTGGAAACACAGATCTCTTCGGTGATGCCGACCGAAGACGGCGGCATGATCGTCTATTGCTCGACCCAGAACCCCACGGAAATCCAGAAGCTGGTGGCCGAGGTACTGGGCGTGCCGATGAACCGCATAGTGGTGGACATGCGCCGCATGGGCGGTGGTTTTGGCGGCAAGGAAACCCAGGCGGCCAGCCCGGCCTGCCTGTGCGCAGTGGTTGCCCGCTTGACCGGCCAGCCCACCAAGATGCGCCTGCAACGCTTCGAAGACATGCAGATGACCGGCAAGCGCCACCCGTTCTACATCGAGTACGACGTGGGCTTCGACGATGACGGTCGTTTGCAGGGCATACAGCTGGATCTGGCCGGCAACTGTGGCTATTCGCCGGACCTCTCGGCGTCCATCGTCGACCGCGCCATGTTTCATGCCGACAACGCGTATTACCTGGGCGAAGCCACCGTCAACGGTCATCGCTGCAAGACGCACACAGCGTCCAACACCGCCTACCGGGGCTTTGGCGGCCCGCAGGGCATGGTCGCCATCGAAGAGGTCATGGACTGCATTGCACGCTTCCTCGGCAAAGACCCGCTGCACGTGCGCAAGGCCAACTATTACGGCAAGACCGAGCGCAACGTCACCCACTATTACCAGACGGTCGAACACAACCTGCTGGAAGAGATGACCGCCGACCTTGAGCAAAGCAGCCAGTACGCCGAGCGCCGCGAAGCGATTCGTGCGTTCAATGCCGGCAGCCCGGTGCTGAAAAAAGGCCTGGCGCTGACACCGGTCAAGTTCGGCATCTCCTTCACCGCCAGCTTTCTCAATCAGGCCGGTGCGCTGATTCATATCTACACCGACGGCAGCATCCACCTGAACCATGGCGGCACTGAAATGGGCCAGGGTTTGAACACCAAGGTCGCGCAGGTCGTGGCCGAGGTGTTCCAGGTGGACATCGAGCGCATCCAGATCACCGCGACCAACACCGACAAGGTGCCGAACACCTCGCCCACTGCGGCTTCGAGCGGCACGGACCTGAACGGCAAGGCGGCACAGAATGCCGCTGAAATCCTCAAGCAAAGGCTGGTGGAGTTTGCTGCCAGGCACTATCAGGTGAGCGAAGCAGAGGTCGAGTTCCGCAACGGCCATGTGCGGATCGGCGAGCTGCTCCTGCCGTTCGCCGAGCTGGCGCAATTGGCATGGATGGGCCAGGTGTCGCTGTCGAGCACCGGCTATTACAAGACGCCGAAGATTTTTTACGACCGCAGCCAGGCGCGTGGCCGGCCGTTCTATTACTACGCCTTTGGCGCTGCCTGCGTGGAAGTCATCGTCGATACGCTGACCGGCGAATACAAGATGTTGCGCACCGACATCCTGCACGACGTCGGCGCGTCGCTGAACCCGGCCATCGATATCGGTCAGGTCGAAGGCGGCTATATTCAGGGCGCCGGCTGGCTGACCACCGAGGAACTGGTGTGGAACGACAAGGGCAAGCTGATGACCAGCGGCCCGGCGTCCTACAAGATCCCGGCAGTGGCGGACATGCCGCTCGATCTGCGCATCAAGCTGGTAGAGAACCGCAAGAACCCGGAAGACACGGTGTTCCATTCCAAGGCCGTCGGCGAGCCGCCGTTCATGCTCGGCATCGCCGCCTGGTGCGCCATCAAGGACGCCGTGGCGAGCTTGGGTGACTACCGTCATCAACCGAACATCGACGCCCCGGCGACACCGGAAAAAGTGCTGTGGGGCTGTGAACAGATGCGCCAGAACAGCGCTGCGCGTCGTGCCCCCAGCGAAAGGGCCGAGCCGACTGTTTCTGCATCTTCGCGAGCAAGTGAAGCTTCGCCAGGCTCGTCTTCACCTATTCAGGACGCCCCCGTGGGAGCGAGCTTGCTCGCGAAGGCGCCTGGCCTGGATCACTCTGTCCTGGAGCAGAAATGAACAACTGGATCAGCGCCCTGGCCGAGCTGCAGGCCCGTGGAGAACCCGGCATTCTGGTGACGATCATCGAGGAGCTGGGCTCCACACCACGTAATGCCGGATCGAAAATGGTGGTCTGCGCCGAGCACATCCACGACACCATCGGTGGCGGCCACCTGGAATACAAGGCCATGGAAATCGCCCGCGAGATGCTTGCCAGCGGCACCCGGCAGACGCGCCTGGAACGCTTCAACCTAGGTGCAAGCCTGGGCCAGTGCTGCGGCGGCGTGAACGTGCTGTTGTTCGAACCGATGGGCGAGCCCGTCGCGCAGATCGCCGTGTTCGGTGCCGGTCACGTCGGCCGCGCCCTGGTGCCGCTGCTGGCCAGCCTGCCCTGCCGGGTACGCTGGATCGACAGCCGTGAGCAGGAATTCCCCGAGTCGATGCCCGAGGGCGTGACGAAGATCATCAACGACGAGCCGGTCGACGAGGTCGCACAACTGCCGGTCGGCACCTATTGCATCGTGATGACCCACAACCATCAGCTGGATCTGGAACTGACGGCCGCCATCCTCAGGCGTGGCGACTTCGGTTACTTCGGGCTGATCGGCTCGAAAACCAAACGGGTCAAGTTCGAACATCGCTTGCGGGAACGCGGTTTCGACGCCAGTCTGCTGCAACGCATGCGTTGCCCGATGGGCCTGGCCGAGGTCAAAGGCAAGCTGCCCATCGAGATCGCGGTGTCGATCGCCGCGGAAATAATCGCCACTTACAATGTCAGCTTTGGCCAACACACCGCCAACGCCGAACCTATCGCCAGACTGCTGCCTGCATCGCGCCGCAGTCAGTCGCAATGAGTCACAACGAGAGTGCCATGAGTTCAGTTTCCTGCCGTAAAGCCTACCGCGCCGCCATCGTTCACAGCCTCGCCGACCCGGCCGAAGTGGTGCTGGAGGCATCCTATGAATACTTTGCCGACGGCTTGCTAATGGTCGAGGACGGCAAGATCGTTTCGGTGGGTCACGCTGCCGATTTGCTGGAGCGCCTCGACGACGATGTCGAGCTGATTGAATACCCGGACGCCCTGATCACACCGGGGTTCATCGACACCCATATTCACTTGCCGCAAACCGGCATGATCGGCTCCTACGGCGAGCAATTGCTGGATTGGCTCAACACCTACACCTTCCCCTGCGAAAGCCAGTTCGCCGACCCCGCGCATTCGGCGCAGGTGGCCGACATCTTCATCAAGGAATTGCTGCGCAACGGTACGACCACGGCGCTGGTGTTCGGCAGCGTGCACAAGGCATCGGTCGAGGCGTTTTTCAGCGCGGCCCAGGCACTTGATCTGCGCATGATCGCCGGCAAGGTGATGATGGACCGCAATGCGCCGGATTATCTGGTCGATACGCCAGAATCCGGATACGCCGACAGCAAGGCACTGATCGAACGCTGGCATGGCAAAGGACGTTTGAGTTACGCAGTGACCCCACGATTCGCGCCGACCAGTAGCCCGGAGCAGTTGAGTCTGGCTGGCCAGTTGCTCACCGAGCATCCCGGCCTGTACCTGCAGACCCACATCAGCGAGAACATTCAGGAGATCGAGTGGGTCAAGGCGCTGTTCCCGGAGCGCAAGCATTACCTGGACGTCTACGATCACTTCAACCTGCTCGGCGAGCGCTCGGTGTTCGCCCACGGCGTGCACCTGTGCGACGAACAATGCGCCCGACTGGCGCAGACCGGTTCGGCGATTGCCTTCTGCCCGACCTCCAACCTGTTTCTGGGCAGTGGTTTGTTCAACCTGCCAATGACCGAGAAGCACAAGGTGAATGTCGGCCTGGGCACCGACGTGGGTGGCGGCACCAGCTTTTCGATTCTGCAGACCCTCAACGAGGCCTACAAAGTCATGCAGATGCAGGGCGCGCGGCTCAATCCGTTCAAGTCACTGTACCTGGCGACACTGGGCGGCGCGCGGGCGCTGCGTCTGGAAGACAAGGTCGGCAGCCTGAAGCCCGGCAACGAGGCCGACTTTCTGGTGCTCGACTACAACGCCACCCCGCTGCTGTCGTATCGCTTGAAGCAGGCGAAGACCATCGAAGAGATTCTGTTCGTGCTGATGACCATCGGTGATGACCGGACGGTGAAGCAGACCTGGTCGGGTGGCCGATTGGTGCATGACAGAGGCTAGCACCTCGTTCCTCACGCTCCAGCGTGCCAAGAGGACGCGGAGCGTCCAGAACGGCATGACGACGCGGAGCGTCGCACGATAGTTGATTCTCCTGGCCAGACCGACGCAAAGCATCAGCACGAAGTTGAGATTATCGTTCCCTACGCTCCAGTGGACTGCCCCCCAAAAGTTGGACAGTTTTAGCTTACCGCCTGAGCCCTGTATTTCACGGGGCTCAGGCCGTCTAGCTTCAGCTTGATGCGGTCATGGTTGTAGTAGCGGATGTACTCATCCAGGCCTGCCTTCAGCTCTTCTATGCTTTCAAATCGTTTCAAATAGAAAAACTCGGACTTCAGCGTACCAAAGAAGCTTTCCATTGCGGCATTGTCCAAGCAATTTCCTTTACGTGACATGCTTTGCTTAACGCCCTTTACCGCCAGCTTTTGACGGTACTGCGCGTGTTGATATTGCCAGCCTTGATCCGAATGTATCACAAGCTTCGGCTCGTCTTGCAGCTGCTGCAACGCCTTGTCCAGCATATTGGTGACCAGCTCAAAGCACGGCCGGGTAGACACTTCGTACGCCACGATTTCAGCGTTGTACAAGTCCATCACAGGC